>JBKJYI010000245.1:0-8177 GCA_046715855.1 Phycisphaerae bacterium | reverse complement strand
GCCACCGCCCTCCGCCAGGTCTTCGGCGATTTTAAAAATGTCTACGTCAACAACACCAAGAGCTTCATCGGGCACTGCATGGGAGCGGCCGGGGCGCTGGAGCTGGCTGGAAATTTAGGCTCCTTTGACGATGGCACGATCCACCCTACGATAAACCTGACCGACCCCGACCCCCGGTGTGCGGTGCGGAATTTGGTCGCGGAGGGGCCCAAACGGCTCGACTCCGTGCGAATTATCCTCAATAATTCCTTCGGAATGCTGGGGATTAACTCCGCTGTAGTAGTCGCGAAGTTTTCCGGCTAGGGGTTGGTGGGTGCTCGGGAATTGATTGATGCCCGGGCATTGATGGGTGCCATGGCCAAGCGCAGCGCCGCCATGTGAGTTGTCGACTCCGAAGTTCGCAGGGCGCGCTCTGCCCGCCAAAATAGAGTCGCGACCGCTAGGGAGTGGTCATTTGACCCCGAAGGGGTCACCGAAAGTAGCCGGGGGTCGAGCGCCGCGACACCCCCGGACCATCGACACGCGTAAATTCGACCCTGAAGGGGTCGCCGAGATTGAACAGAGAGTTTTTAGGATATGGGAGTTGAGGTTTTGAACGTTTCTGCCATCGCCGACAAAGTCAAAGGGGTCATCCTGGGAATCATTGCCATCGTCGCCCCCGACGCCGACCTTTCCGACGTCAAAACCGACGTGCGCCTTCGCGATCAGCTCGATTTGGATTCGATGGACTTTCTGGACATCTTCATGGAGCTTCGGAAACGCTACAAGATCGAATTGCCCAAGGAGGACTACCCGCGCCTCGCCACCCTCGACAGCTGCGTCGAATACCTCGCCCCCAAATTCGCCGCCATGTCCGCGTGATTCGATTACTTCAGTCGACGAACAACTCGTTTCGACTTCGAAAGACGTGATTCGGCTGCGATGGGTTTCTTGGCTAGTGGTTTCTTCTTGGCGCGCCGCGTGTATTCGGGCGATGGGGCACCCGAGAGAAAGCCCTCCACTTCCAGGTCTTCGTCCACGTCAGGCCAATGAAGGCAGTGTCCGTCCCCGAAAACCTCGAAGTTCGCTCGCTGAAAGGCTGTCGCTTTATGAAGATGCGGATACCAGGCAACGGGCACGGTAATCGTGCGACCATCCGCAAGAGCAACACTCATGGTGTCCTTCTGGAATCGGATTGCCGCGACCCGGTTACCGGGAAGAGGTTTCGAAAAATCTGTGCCATTCATTCGCTCCATCTGTGTACTCTGCGTCCTCTGTGGTTAATCACCTCGTTTTTCGGCGTTTCAATGTTTCGGCGTTTCGGCGTTTGCTTTACGTACGCACCCGATCCAGCAGCGCCATAGCCAGCGTGCCGAAGACGAAGACGGGAATCCACGCGGTGAACGCCGAGAGGCTCTCGATGCGGATGCTCTGGGCCACGAACGTCCCCACGTAGCACAGCCCGCACACCAGCACGCACTTGGTGGCGTCGGCCAGAATGTTCGCCGGCGAGCGATCGAGGAAGAAAGGCAGGCCAAGCATGACCAGGAGAAGGCTCACGATGAGCGAAACGACGCGAGCATGGCGCGTGCGCAGGATCGCCGCCGCGTCGGCCTCCGGTTCGCCCTGCAGTTCTTTGAGTTGGGCGAGACTAAGGTACCCGACCCACCCCTCGGCCTGTCGCAGCTCAATTTCCTTCGGGCCCAAATTGCTCTTGTACGTCGTCGGATACTCTTCGACCTTGTTTTCCCGCGGTCCCAATCCCGCTTGCGCGGAGCGGGTAAGCGAGCGGCCACGTTCCAGCCGCCACGTCCCCTTCGGAAGCGGGTCAACGGGCGGCTCCCAGACGGCCCGGTCCGCTTCAATGATTCGCTGTACGGCCCCGCCCTCGTCCCGCTCCATGACCAGCAGCGATTGCAGATCACCCGACTCCGGAAAGAACCGCCCGGCCGAAAGCAACGCCCCCGTGCCGTCCTTGAGAAAAAGCACTTCGTACGCCCGCTGCCCGCCCACTTCGTCATGCTTGCGGGCCAGCTTGTGGGCCAGGCTCGGTATGACCACCTCCGTATCGAGAACCAGGAGTCCGGTGGCCGCCATCGCAAAAAGCAAAATCGGCCTGGCCAGCCGATACAGGCTCACTCCAGACGCCAGCATGGCGGTCACTTCGTTAAGCTTGCGCATGCGAGCCAGCACAGCCCCGCAGGCAAACAACGTGATGATCCCCCCGAGTTGTGCAAAGTAGAGGGCGAGATTGGGCAGGTAGTAGTCCATGATGTGCCCGGCGACGGTGATGACCGATTCGCCGCGTTCGGTGAACTCGTCCATGTTCACGAACAGGTCGAGCACAACGTACAGGCTGAGCATGACGCCCACGCCAATGACATAGTTGGTCAGCAGCGAGCGAAGAAGATAACGGTCAAGGACGGTGAACATAATGACATCGCGGATTGATGCCTTACATTTCTTTCGGACTGCTCCCTTACTGAGGGGCGCAGCCCTGTTTTAGTTCTGTCCCTGCAACTTCTTGCAGGTTTCGTAGAAGGCGAGGATTTTCTGGGCGTCTTCTTTGCCGTCGCCCGTCGCGATTTCGAGGGCTTTTTTCTGGAGTTCGATGGCTTTGTCGAGGGCGCCGATTTCGTACTGGGTTCGGGCGTAGACCTGGATGGCGCGGTGGTCCTGTTGCTTGGAAGCATCGTAGGCGGCCTTGCCCGCTTTCAGCGTCAGGTCGGGCATGCGGAGGGTGAAGTCGTCGATGCGGCAGAGGGTGAGGGCGAGGACGGCCATGGCGTTGGAGTTGGCGCCGTGCTTTTCGATGTGCTGCTCGACCCACTTGCGAATTCCTTCGCGGCGTTCCGGATCGGAGACGTAAAGGCTGGCCATCAGCTCCATGGCCATTGCGTTGGTGGGGTCGAGTTGGGTGATGTCAATGAGGCCCTTCCAGACGGTTTCCATCTGCCCGGCCTGGTAGGCGCGGTCGAGGGCGGCGAACTTCTTTTCGACCTCGGCCTCGAGCCCGACGCTGGCCTTGGCGGCCGCGATGTCGTACTTGCCGGCGACGACTTCCTTCAGCACTTTGTCGAGCGAGGGATCGAGGGGGCTGCCGATCCAGGCGACCTTGCCGCTTTTGTCCACCACGTAGGCCTGCGGGATGCCCACCATGTCGTCGCCCATGTAGGCGGCGGTGGTGGCGCCGCGGTCGTCCATCGCGACGGTGTAGGCCATTTCGGGTCCGCGATCTTTGACGAACTCCTTGATCATGGTGGGCGTGTTTCGATCGGTGTCGGGGTCGGTGATGCTGACGATATTGAGGTCGGTGCCGAAATTTTTCTGGTAGGTGGTGAGAACGGGAATGCTGGCCTTGCAGGGGGGGCACCATGTGGCCCAGAACTCAACCATGTGGACGCGTTTCGAGGCGTCTTTGCTGAGATCGACGGGATCGCCCTTGACCCAGGTTTTGACGGACAGGGGCGGAGCGGGGTCGCCGATGGAAACGCCGGCATGCACGGTGGGGGCGGCGATGATGGAGGCAAGAGCAATAAGCGGAAAGCGGGTGAACGAAGGAAGCATTGCGAACTCCTGTTGAGAAGGTTTCTTCCCGCGGCGCGCACCGACGGAAGCATGATCCATCTTAAGGCAGAAATGCGGTCTCGACTACGGGAAAGCGTCGCTTCCGACAACATTCGAAGGGGCCCGGCTCAGTGACGCGGGCGATACACTTGGTTGGTCAGATGGCACCGAGATGGCTTGCATGGGCGGATTTTGTGCTTCCGCATCATCGACGCAGACGGGCGACGAATTGTGGAGGAGGTCCTCGCGCGTGGCGACTGGCAGCGATTGGAGTTCATTGCGGATGGTTTGAAGCAGCGATGGAGTGGCTTGGGCGAATATTTGCTCCATGAGTTTCTCGCGGCGCGGGCCCGCGGAATGGAGGAGCCGCTGAAGTAATTCGGCCGCGCTGAGGCGGGCGAGCGCCTGCTCGAATGTTTCGTCGACTGGTGTGTCAACGCCCAGCGGTTCGGCGCGGGCGATGCGTTGCAATTCGTTGAATTCGGGGTCGCGTTCGAGAGAAAGGCGAATGGCCTCGCGCAGCTGGCGGTCGAGCTGAATGATTCTTGCGTAGGGCGCGTTCATGCGTGTTGCGATCTGGCGGTAGGGTTTTCGGGCGTGGACGTCGGGGACGAGGTGACGGTCGGCGGCCAAGGCGCGGAGCAGTTTCGCGTGAGCGTCATCCGGTTCGTCTTGGGCGCGAATGTGAGCCACAGCGCGGTGCACGGCGCGTTCGTATTTCTCGCGCATGCGCACGCCGAGCGTATCCTCATTCGAACCCCACCAGTCGCCCAGCACTTCGAGGGGATCATCGTTGACGGGAATTCGTCTTCGCTTGCGAGGCGACCAATCGGGCTTGTGCGACGTTCCGAACAGGGATCGCTTGGCGGGAGACTCTCCGCCGGCGAATGCGGCGCTGCTTCCGAAGCGCTGCATCATGGAGCGGCGGACGGCGGTGTGGATGCGCGGGAGTGCGAATGCGGCGAAGGGGATTTTGCCTTGGGGATTGAAGTCCTGGGCGGCGCGGATCAGGCCCAGGCAGCCTTCCTGGACCAGGTCCTCCCACTCGCGCCGCGTCCAGGGGATGCAGTGCGGAGTGACATAGTTTTTCAGGTGTACATAAACCAGGCCGATGTTCGCTTTGACCAGGGTCTGCCGCTCGTCGTTCAGTGCGGCGCGTTGCATGGGTCTTTGCAATTGGATTTGCGGCTCCTGGGACCGCGGAGAGATTTCTGACGAAGCGAGTTTGGCAGTGATCATGGATTCCCCTTGTTGAAGAAAGACGTGCCCGTTGGCCCACCCCCGGGCCGGTAGCTAACATATACCTAACATGGAGTCGCGTCAAGGAATGATTGCGGTTGAGGGGCCGATTTTGAGGTCCCATTGCAAATAGGTTGCGCTTTTGACTTTGCGAGTTCAAATTGATAGAAAAGATGGGTCACTCACGGGGTTAGGGGGTCAAGACATTCATGTCCAAGATTCGATGCTGCAGCGCACGGGGGTGCGTATTATCGCTCTTTTTGCTCTGCTGCTGCCCAGGGGCCGCGCTGGCGGGCAATCCCAGCCTGTGCCTGGGGATTCCTACGGGGTGCGACGAGCCGGGCAGCTCGGTCAATATCGAAGTGCTGCTGGGTCCGGGTGATCCTAGCGTGGTGGGGGTTCAATTTGAATTGTCCTTTGACCCCGAAGCGCTTTCGGCGCTGGAGATTTTGCCTGGTTCGGCCTGCGATCCGAGCTCTCCATTCCAATTGGAAATTCATCAGGACATCGATGAGGTCGCTGGAAAACTTTTCTATGCGGTAGGCGTCGACTTCGGAGGGGTTGGAACCAATCAGGCGGCCACCGTCGCGTGCGTGCGCTTTTTGCCGCGCGGCGTTTCCTCGAGCGAAATCACCATTCTTGCGGGCGCGGCGCCGCGGTCCACGCGAATGTCGGACAATTTTGGCCACCTGGTTAACGTCGATAATTCTTTGACCTGCCCCTCGGCCGTACCGGGGACGGTTTCCGCCCGGCAGGCCGTAGTGAAAGATGTATGTCGATGCGAAGACGATTCCGATTGTGTGACACTGAACGGCCAATGCCGTGTGGGCGTGTGCGACGAATCGAGTCTGCTTTGCAAAATCATGCCGATCAATGAAGGAGCGACCTGCAACGATTCGAATGATTGCACAACGACGGATCGCTGCACGGCCGGCGCTTGCGCAGGATCGGGATGTACCAATCCGAGCCTTTGTCTGGGAAGCAGCTGCACTCCGCCGGGAAGCCTGATGATCGTGCCGGTACTGTTGGGCGTGGGCGATCCGGTCATCACGGGGGGACAATTTTCGATTCAGTGGGATCCGGCCGGCCTCGAATTGGTGGATGTAACGCCCGGGTCGGTCTGCGATCCGGATTCCCCTTTCGCGATGGAGGTGCAGCGGATCGTCGACGAGGTGGAAGGCGAACTTTTTTACGCGGTGGGCATCGAACTGGGCGGCGAGGGAACGACGGGGCCGGCAACCTTGGCATGTTTGACTTTCCGCATGCTCGGCGGCGAGGGCAGGAACGTTTGTTTGTATGAGGAGATCAACCCATTCCGCACCAAGCTGGTTGACCATCGCGGGCAATTCGTCGCCCACTACAGCGAAGGTGCGTGTGCGAGCGAGATGGGATACCCGTTCATCGATTGCGAGCGCGGCAGCTCCTGCGAAATTCCCACCACCTCGGCATGGGGATTGATCGTGCTGGCCCTGGCGTTTTTGATCGGGTCGAAACTCAGGTTCCGGCCTCCAGCCCTGGCGTAATTGGCATCGAAGAAGGCAAAGCGCCTGGTTCGGCCGTCTGCAGGTTGGTGCCGTAAATTTGCCGCACCATATTTTCGAGTCCGGTCACTACGCCGTCCAAATTGGAGTTCCTGTCGGATGCCGCCTGTTTTCCTGCGCCCTCAGTGAGTTCGTTTTTAGAACCATCCACAAGGGTTTTGGTCAGTTCCGCGAACTCTTTGCATGATATCGCATCACCCAAAACCAGTCGTTCGTACAGCTTGAGCACGATGAGCATGAAGGTGCGCTGCACCCATAACTCGGGGTGCGATTTCTTAAAGGGCCCGAAGTGCCGATTGATCATTGAGGCCGCCCATGACTGCTTCTCTCGCACCGCGAAAAGTCGTCTTGGGTCGGGCACTTCTTTTTTAACGCGGCTTTCCATGGATTGTCCTCGCAAAAAGACGTTGAGTTGTTCGCGTGCACGGAGTTATGACTCGCTCTGCAATCACTCGTCGAGGGCCGGGTCGTGAATGCAGCGGTCGGCGATTTCGAGGCCGGCGGGCGTGAGCTTAAACCATCGGCGGCGCCACTGCGTCCCATTGCCTTCGGGTTCGCGCTCCGCGTCGGGAATGACGCGCTCGACGTAGCGCTTCTCCATCAGGTAGGCCAGGTCGCGGCGGAAGTGATCGAACTCCAGTTCGGGGAAGAGCATGAGCAGGCTGCGCAGCAGTGGGTCGGCCTGCAGCGCGCCGGGGTAGAGGACCTTGAGCGCTACGAGAATTTCGTTGCGCATGCGCTTGATTTGCTTGATGTCGCGTCCGTTGGCCATTTGGTTTTCCTTTCTGGGAAATTACGACTGATGGGATTGATTCAACATCGGAGAATCCGCGCGAACTGAAGTTCGCGGCTCACTGGCGGATAGAATACGTGGATCGGAGGCGAGCAGTTCGGTCAGGCGTTCGATCCGGCCCCGCGCGTACATGCATTCGCGAAGCCACTCCTCCTTGGTGGTGTAATCGAGGGCGAAACTCGACACGGTCTTCGCCAGATCGCCGGCGGTGCGCTCGACCAGCTCGAAGCGGCGCACCAGTTCCGTGTGGCGGTTGACCTGATTTTCGTACAGCGATCGCAGGTAAAAGGTGATCACTCCAAGCGGCACGGCCACCAAGGGGGCCAATGCCGCCGTGAGCATTTGCAGAGTTTCCCAGGACCACGCGAACATGGCGATCATGGCATCGCCGCCGTATCGAGGATGGTTCGCACCAGCCCGAGGAGCTGGTTGAGGGTGTCGAGACGGATGAGACCTTCGGTCATTTCCTGCCGAAACTTTTTGACGACCTCGTGCTCGCGCAGCGACGCCGCAGCGGTGGTGCGCGGAGCGGAATTGAGCACGTCATCGATGGCATCGGGACGTCGAGTGCGCGACATCAGCTCGTCGAGTTGGAGCAGAAGCAATTCGAGTTCACTTTTTGGGGACATCGGTTTCTCCCTGCGTTAAGCTGTTTGCGAATTACATCTCATTACGAAGTCTTGACCCCCCTCAATCCCCCCTTGGTAAGGGGGGAGGCGACGCTTGCGAAAGCAGGCCGGTCAGGTAGCGGCGGGCTTCGTCGTCGAGGTTCATCGACTCAACGGCTGCTCGGCGAAGGCCGAAGGCGATTTCCTGAAGTGTTTCAATGTTTTCCAAGGCCGCTTGCCGCCGATCGGAAGCGGTTTGACGGTCCGCCTCCAAACGATTCAACGCCTCAGTGAATGCAGCCGTATGATTCTCAAGAGCGTATTGGTTGTCGTGGTCGGTTCGAACGCGGACGACGAAGGCGTCGACCACGGCTTTGCGCCGCTGTCCATCGAGTTGCTCCAAGTCCACGCGATACTCCTGGATGGTTGTCGCCAGCGAGTCCGCAAGGA
>JBKJYI010000244.1:0-3776 GCA_046715855.1 Phycisphaerae bacterium | reverse complement strand
GTTCAGTACTGGTATGGTTTAAATCTAAGGAGTGCCATGGCCAAGCGAAGCGCCGCCATGCTCTTGCGATTCATGCCGGCGCCCGAAGAGGCTGGGCTTGGGCATGGCACCCACTCTGCAATTCATCCAACGCGCGTTATTTGATTTTCCGAGTCGGCAAATCCTTCAAGTGCGGTACTGGTATGAATCGAAGGGGTGCCATGGCCAAGCGAAGCGCCGCCATGCTCTTGCGATTCATGCCGGCGCCCGAAGAGACTGGGCTTGGGCATGGCACCCACTCTGCAATTCATCCAGCACCCAAAGTTCGTGAATCTGGCGGAGGACAGTTGCACGTCCTACGATGCGGTCATCATGGATCGCTCGGAGATTTGCGCGAATTTTCTCGATTCCGTACCTTACGAGCTTTATCCGTTTCAAGAAGAAGCCCTGCTGGCCTGGTTTGAGGCCGAGGGCGGCGTGCTGGTTTCGGCGCCGACCGGGATGGGCAAGACGCTCATCGCCGAGGCCGCGATTTTCGAGGCCCTGCACTCCGGCAAGCGGATGTATTACACCACTCCGCTTATCGCGCTGAGCGACCAGAAATTTCGCGAGTTTCAGGACCGGGCCGAATCATGGGGATTTCCGCGATCGCAGGTGGGGCTCATCACCGGCAATCGCAAGGAGAATCCCGACGCGCTGGTGCGCGTCGTCGTCGCGGAGATTCTGCTCAATCACCTGATCGCGGGCGAACCGTCGATGGCCGACGTCAGCAGCGTGGTCATGGACGAGTTTCACTATTTCAACGACGTCGAGCGGGGCATTGTGTGGGAGCTGGCGCTGGTTCTGCTGCCGCTGCATGTGCGGTTGATGCTGCTGTCGGCCACCGTGGGCAACGCCGCCGACTTCGTGCGCTGGGCTCGCGAAGAGCATGGCCGCAGGCTCAGCCTCGTGCAAAGTGATCAGCGACGCGTGCCGCTTGAATATCACTGGATCGGCGACAAGCTGCTCACCGAGCACCTGCCCGAAATGGTGTCCGATGATGACGCCACCAATCGCACGCCCGCGCTGGTCTTTTGTTTTAACCGCGATGAATGCTGGGAGGTGGCGGAACGGCTCAAGGGCGTGAATCTCATCAGTGCGGCGAAGCGAACGGAAATTGAGGCGCAGCTCATTGACACGGACATGGAACAGGGGGTGGGACCGAAATTGCGGCAAATGCTCATCCGCGGAGTCGGGGTCCACCACGCGGGCATTTTGCCAAAGTACAAGGAACTGGTGGAACGGCTTTTCCTCAAGAAACTTGTGCCGTTTGTGGTCTGCACGGAGACGCTGGCCGCCGGGATCAATCTGCCTGCGCGATCTGTGGTCCTCAGCACGATATTGCAGGGCAAGCCGCGTGAAAAAAAGCTGGTAGCGCCTTCGTCGGCTCATCAAATGTTCGGTCGAGCGGGCCGGCCTCAATTCGATAAGACGGGGTACGTTTACGTGCTGGCCCATGAGGACGATGCACGCATTGCCAAATGGAAAAAAAAGTTTGATCAGATCGATCCGAAGTCGAAAGACCCGGGAATCATGCGCGTTCGCAAGGACATGGAGCGCAAGAAGCCATCGCGCCGCACGACCGAGCAATACTGGACGGAAGGGCAGTTTCAAGCGCTGATCAAAGCCGGACCCGCCAAGCTGCACAGCCGGTCGATGATCCCCTACCATGTTCTGGTTTACCTATTGCACCAGCGGGGAACGCTGCACGAAGTGCGGGATTTTCTTTCCAAGCGGTTCAATACGGTCGAATATCTCACCAAGTTTCAAAACCAGCTCGACTACATGATTTCAAACCTTGCGGCGTTCGGATACCTGACGCGGGCAGAGGACGGGGACCACGTCGAGTTGTCAGAGCGAATCAGCGATCTGCTTGTCTATCGCAGCGTGGACCCGCTTTACGGTGAATTCCTGCGCGGCTTGCTTTCGCGGGCGAGCTTCGATGAAAAACTTCAGACATTGGAATCCGTGCTGACTTTGCCGCCGCAAGTAGAACGCGCGGTCCGTGTCGGCGAGCGTCCACCGGGCCCGCTGCAGACGGAAGTTTTGCAGCCCATGCTGGTGCAGATGGGGGTCGCCGTTACGCATGCCGAGGGAGGTGTTTCGCTGCCCAAGGATGAGGAGGAAGGCGAGGATTATTGGGGTGAGCCGGAAGAGCCCCAGCCCATGCCGCTGGTGGAAATGCTCAAGGCGCTGTTCGATGCGAAGCTGGCCTCGCCGGAGGATGTGATCGTCAAGCCGATTTGGGCCGCCGGAGCCATCTTCGAAGGCGGCGATGATTTTTATAAGTTCACACGGTCGCGTGATCTCTCAAAGAACGAGGGGCTGCTGCTACGTCATTTGTTGCGGCTGGCTATTCTGGCCGGTGAATTTCGGGCGCGATCGGAAGGCGATCCGGATTTTGAACGGATCAGCGAACTGGCCACCCGTGTGTCGCGCACGGTGGACCCGAGATATACGGATCGATTTTTGGAAGCGGAGGCCGAGGCCCGAAAATTGACCCAACTGTAGGTGGTTGGGCACGTGAGAAGTTGACTGTTTGGACAGGCTGGTGATTCGAGCTTCTTGTTTTGCGCGGATTCCTTCGAACTGTGTGAGCGAAAGCCATCGTACTTCAAATGTACCGCCCTTGAAATAAATTACGGCGCGTTCATTGCTTCCCAGGGCCCGGACCAGCGGGACAGTCCAGGCAACCATCACTTCCTCGTCTGCGCCGCGAAGCGCGCGTGCCTCATCGGGACTAAGCCAGCCCTCGATGAGTCGCGACGCCGGATCGAACGGAAGGGACGGTTGCAAATTCAATGGCAGCAATCCGGCATCCGCGGTCAGCGACGAGTATGCCGCAGCTTGCGTATTCATCAGCGTGTCCACATTGTGACGGCGGCGCCAATCGCCGACCCAGGCGATGAAAATCAGCAAGACGATAGTGAATGCGAGCAGCCGAGTGAGCACTCGCAGCGGCGAGCGTCGACGGGGCATGCTGCCAGGCAGAACTCGTGTAGGCGAATCGCCGATTTGAGAATGCATCATTTCAGGGCATCGCTCGGGCTCTAGCTTGGAGCAAGCGATTGGGATCCGTGCTTACTTCAGGTCCAGTTTGAATCACCGCAGGTGAGACTACCGCCCTACATTTCATCATCTTCGGGATGAATGGCCGTCTGATCGGCACTGGACGCCAGCGCCTCCAGAGCGGAAATCGGGTCTTCATCCTCGCTGGACATGTTCACGTGCTTGGAAGTGCCCACGCGAGCGGCTCCCTTGCCGGCGGCCTTGGCCACCTTGGTGCGAATCTTGATGATCTCGTCGTCGGTTGGTTCGCCGTTGACCTGCAACGTGAAGACCACGGGGCCTATGACAATCTGATCCCCGGCTTCCAGTTCTTCTTCCGTGATTTTGCGGTTGTTGAGGAAGGTCCCGTTGGCCGCGCCGAGATCCTTGAGCGTGATTCCATCCTCTTCGAGGAAGATTTCGCAGTGGCGCCTGGAGACCGTGCCGAGCGGTATGCGGATGGTACAGTCTTCCTTGCGGCCCACAGTGGTCGCGCCTGGGGGCAATGGGAACTCCCGCTTGCTGCCGTCCTGCCGAAACATGATGAGCTTGGCTTTCATTGAGGCACCCTGGTGTTGTTGGATTGCTCGTCCGGCCCAACCGGTGGATGCACCCACCTGCCGCCTAGAGCCGGAACTATACACAAACCGTTCTCCGCTTGCAATCGGGCGCTCTCATCGGAGTTCGCGCAAAGCCGGTCGCCTAGAGGT
>JBKJYI010000243.1:0-2619 GCA_046715855.1 Phycisphaerae bacterium | reverse complement strand
CCACTAGGCATGTATCATGTTGTCATGAGCTACTTGCGGCGAATACCCGGTGCGATGAAGAAAGAGGTACTGCCCGATGGTCTTACAGCGACCTTTTGCATCTATACGCCGCACTCGCTGCGAGCCACGACGGCAACGCTCCTGCTTGGCGCTGGCGTCGACCTTCGCAAAGTGCAAGACCTACTCGGCCACAAACATGTCACCACGACGCAAATCTATGACAAGCGTCGAATCGCCGTGTCTGACAGCGCTTCGCACGACGTGCCAATTTGAGAGGCCTGATGGCCACGAGAATCACAGAGTCTCAATCCTTATCGACCCACGGGAATGCGACGCCCCTTGTCGGTTACATAGACAACCTGCTGGGTGCCATTGAGTGATCCGCTGATCTCAGTGCGCACAATACGTTCATCGTTAAGCGTCTTCAAAGCACCCTGCCTATCGCGTGAGTTGCGGCGAAACGTATCCTGGGGTCGCTGCTCAAAGAGAGCTGTCGGCGTAAAGCTTGCGCGCATGATAACGACGGAGTAACCAGCCGCGAAGGTCAGGTTTGCGGTTGCGGTGAGCAATCCGCCGCCGGCGTCGACAAGAGTTGATTGAACTACAGTTGGACAATTGTTTACGCCATCATTGGCGCCTGTGCCGCCCGTTCGAATCTTCCGAACCGATACAACGGTTCCGGGGGGCACATTCTCAGCTTCGATATTCCGCGTGACGGGTCCACTCGTAGCAAGATGCACATCGACCTCGTCGGGGTCGCCGATTTTACTAGCCGGGTCGTCCGGCACCGGCTGCCCTCCGAGCATGGTGGCACGGAGTTTTGGAGCGTTTGAGGGTGGAAAGATAAAGGTCGGCAGATCTTCAACAAACTCAGGTATGCCGGGGAACGCAAGGTCAACTTCCATTGCCTCGACACGGATTCGGCCAAGGCTTCCGTTACCATTCCTGCTTGCGTTGAGTGAGCCGTTGCCGGCGACGTAATCGGCGACCAAGCGGATGGCCCCGCCGCTGCCACCTGTGCCACCGGAATCACCGTAGGCAAAAATGTTACCGTTTACGAAAATGGTTGTATTCGAAGCGACAAGTATGGCGCCACCGCCAGCCCCGCTTGAAGTGTTAGAACCACATGATCCGCCGCCTGAGCCGCCAATCAGAGGTATAATACCGTCATTGCCATAAGCCAAGGCTGGATTACCGCCTCCAAGAGGCGAATAAGTTCCGTGACTACAGGAACATCCACCTCCCGGTCCAAATGCGGGCGGGTTGAATACGGGCCCCCCGCCAGGAGCGGCCCCCCGAAACCCACCCGGTCCAGGTTCGGGATTGAGCACGCTTGGACTGCCGGCTCGACCGCGAACATCGACAGTGCCATTGATTTGGACGTTTCCTTGGGATAGCCAAACGACAGGAGCGCGGGAGTAGTGATTGGTCGGGAAGGTCACCGTGACGCCGGTGGGTATGTTGACGGACGACCATTTGAACACGACGGCCCACTGCTCAGCATCATAGACCCCCTTCCCCGGCACGGGACTGGGGCAATCCCAGCGACATGGATCGTCAAGGAAGTTGCCGTCGTTGCCTTGGTCGATGTTATCACAGTTACACAGCGACGCTGCCTGGGTAAGGTTAAAGCTGAAATTGGATGCGGGATTGAAGGCGCCGTCGCTACCATCCGACCCCACGTCGATCTCGGCGCGGGCCGGTTGAACAAAAATAAGGAGATACGCAATGGCAAGCGCCACAGGTACGGAATGCACGGTTCGGAGCATGGTACTTTTCCTTTCGGATGGTGCGGGCCGACGAATCTTCGCGGCTCCGTGCTTGGGTCAATGTCTTAGGGCGCGTTGTAAACGCTGAACTCCCTGGAAATCACGTCAGATATTTCGTCATTGAAGGTATCGTTATAGACACTGAACTCGCGCGCAATCACGTTGTTGATCACGTCCATATAAGTGTTGTTGTAGACTGCAAACTCGCGGGCTATGGCATCAATGAACGGCTCAAATTCGTCGCCGAGCGTGATGATTCCGAGATCAGTAATCCCGCTGGGGATCGGAATGATGTTGTCAATTCGTTGGAAATAGGCGGTGCCGCCAGAATCCGCTAGGACATAAATGGTCAGGGTCGCATCGCCGTCGATGTCGGTTAGCATCATGGAGAAGAATCCAGGGGACGAGTCGACCGATGTAGTGGCGGTCTCGACACCAAGCGTGCAGCGAACGATGGCGCCGTCTAGGCCTATGCCACTCGGCAAGTGAACGAAGCCTTCAATGGTCGTCGAAATCAGGTTTCTGGAGACGGTAATTCTCTTGACGGTTGTGGCGCCACGATTGGTGATTGTGATGTAGGCTGTTCCGGGTGAGTGGCCGGTGACGAGACCATTAGTATCGACGGAGGCGATAGCCGAATTACTGGAACGGTAAGCAGTCCCTTTTGAGCGTAGAGTGAGGTCTTCCTGGAACTCGTCCACACCTCGGGCCGCTAAGTCACTTTTTTCGAGAGCGGCGCGGCGTCCGGCTCCAAATCCCCCGCTGGTCATGTTACCGGTGACGCCCAGTTGAGCTGTGGTGGAACCGGACAGACTAATGCTGGAAGATCCCGAGGCATGAAGCGAAACCA
>JBKJYI010000242.1:0-4484 GCA_046715855.1 Phycisphaerae bacterium | reverse complement strand
GCATCGAGTGTGGCATCTCAAAAGCAGCGTGGCATCGAAAATCAAAGCCAACAATCGACAGGCCAAAGCGGATAGAGGTTGGTTAGGATTGATTCACTCTTGCAGGCAATCATGCAAGCGCGAGTGGAACTTGACCGTGACCGGGGCGAACTTATCATTCGACTCCCATGCGAACAACCATTCTGGTTCCTATAACAGCCTTGGCGATTTGCGGTAGCGGATGTTTACGACCTCATCGAAGCGTGGAGGCGGGTGACTTGCCGGAAACGCGCGCCGTCGCAACGCAGGACGGAGATTGCCTCTGGGAGTCCATTCAGGACGCGCTTCGCCGCGCCGGGTATCGGCTCGATCGCGTGGATAAAGAGGCGGGGATCGTAACCACCATGCCCGAAACGTCCCAGCACTTTTTTGAGGTTTGGCGGCGCGACGTAAACACGGGGGCGGATTTGTGGGAGGCTTCGCTCAACCCCATCCGGCGCTGGGTGGAAGTCAACGTTTCGGGCGGCAACGAATTATTGGTCATCGTTCATAAGGAGCGGTTGTCCTCGCTCGATCGGCAATTCAACAGCACTGGCGCGGCCTATCAGTATTTTGGCGAAAACCTTCCTTCGACCACCGGAAAGGAAAAGGTTACGGCCGAGGACGATCGCTGGGTCGATCGGGGGCGTGATCCGGCCATGGAGCAATTCGTGCTGGAGTCCATCCTCGAACGAGCCGCCAGCCATCCCGGCTAATGCCCGCCCAGCTGCGACCGTGAAAAACCTCCCACCCATCCCGAACGCCAAACAGTATGAGGGGTTATTTATTTACGATTTTGGCGACCATGTTTCGGTGGGCTACACCGCCGGTGAGATTCGCCTGCTCCGCCATGCAATGGCCCACCATAAAGGGACGGCCTATCAGATTTATCGGGTGAACGAGCGGGGCGGCCTGGAACTTCGCGGTGTGCAGGACCCCGGACTATCGCTTCGCGAGGCCATTTGTTTTTTACGCACGGACGCGACAGTTGCCCGCAAAGATTACGAATCGATCCTTTTCGAAGCCCAGTCGCGTCCGCTGCCCTGTGATGCTGAGTTGCGGCTGGTTCGCTCCTACGGTTTTGAACCGCCCGACCTGACGGCGCTGATTTATCCGGGGTGGGCGAGCCACGTCGTGAGCGGCTGGCTTGGCGATTTAACCTCCACGCCGGGCGACCAGGTCCACGGCGGGGCCCAGGCTCTTCAAAACCTCGAATCGGGCGGCGGGATAAGTATTGCCACGACGGTCCTGCCCTCATCAATGGACTACAGCGATCGATCGGAACAAGAAGTCCTCGCCACCACAGACCGTCCCCTACAACGCTAACGGCCTCACCAACGAAAACGTGGCTGCACCCGGCTACAATCCTGCGATGGCCAACCGCTCGTTACCAGTCCTCATGCCCATGATCGCCGGCCAAAAATGGGCGTGCCATTCCTGCGGCGACTGTTGCCGCACCCTTGTCGGTCACATCACCATCGAGGAGCGCAACCGAATCATTGACCAGAAATGGGAAACAAAGCTCGACGTCGAGCCCGTCGTGCGAAGCGGACGGTCGTGGATGCTCAATAAGCGGGCCGATGGGGCCTGCGTTTTTCTTGACGCGAAAAACCGGTGCCGCATTCACGCGGAATTCGGCGAGGCCGCCAAGCCGTTGGCCTGTCGCATTTTTCCGTTTTCTGTTCGTCCGACGGGACGTGGCTGGCAGACGTCGCTGCGCTTCGATTGTCCCAGCGTGACGAATTCGCAGGGCGGGTCACTTTCCGCCAATCGCGAATGGCTCACTCGACTGGTCGGCGAATTGCCTGGCGAAATCAAAGACGCGGACGAAACCGTCTACTTGTCAAAGGGCCTGATCGCGTACCCCGGCGAAGTCGATGCCCTCAAAAAGCGGATTTCGGCATGGCTGGTCGATCCAGAAGTTTCCATATTGGAACGAAGCCTGGGGGTTGCGAAACTGATGACTGTGCTTTCGCAAGCGAAACTCCGAAAGGTGCGCGGGCCTCGTTTTGTCGATCTTCTGGACATCTTGATTGAAACGATTCGGGCGGAACCGGTTGAGGGTCTGAACGCACCGACAGATAGACAACGCGGCATGCTGCGCCAAGCCGTGCTCGCTCACGCCGAACACGTCAGCATGGCGGTACTGCGCTCCGGATTTCGCGGACGGCTCGCGCAACGGTGGCACCAATTGCAGGCCGCACGGCGAATGCTTGCAGGCCAAGGCGACGCGCCGCCGCTTCCCGGAATCCCCACGACAGTTGCATTTCAACAAATCGAATCGATCGAGCCCGCGGTTGAAGAGGGTGACCGCATCGACGATTTGCTTCGCCGCTACCTCGCGGCCCGAATCGAGGGCGAATCCGTCTACGGAGGGGGATATTACGGATGGTCCGTGCTCGACGGCTTCGCAGCGCTGTTTCTGTCGGTCGCGGTTGCGGGCTGGCTCGCCCGCTACCTCGCGGCCGCGGGAGGATCGGATCACATTCGTTTTTCGGATGCCGCAACCGCGCTGGGAATGGTGGACCGGGCGGCCACGCGGCTGCCGGCATTAGGCACTTGGGCCGAGCGCAAGCGCATCGAATTTCTGCTCATCGATGACGGCCTCGCCCGGCTTCTAGCCACATATTCGCTCTGCCAGCGACCAAGTATTCACGACTACAAAGGCATCTGACGAGTGATGGGTGCCGTGCCCAAGCCCGGCTCGGGTGTTATGCCCAAGCCCGGCCTCATCGGGCGCCGGCATGTGCCTACACCATGGCGGTGCTTCGCTTGGCCATGGCACCCCGACTGCGGTTCAGCATGGCGGCGCTTCGCTTGACCATGGCACCCTGCCTATGGCAAAACCATCTACCGCCCGGGGCGGCACGCGGATAAGTCGATTTCGGGCTTCCGATTTTGAACCAAATCGCTGACGATCTGCGCAGTGATCGGCGCGAGGATCAGGCCCGCGCGGTAATGGCCCGTCGCGGCGATCAGCCCGTCGGCGCCCGGCACAGCTCCAATGTATGGATTGTCATCGGGAGTTCCGGGACGCAGCCCGGTCCACTGCGCAAGCACCGTCGCCTCCGAAACGCTGGGCACCAACTTTATGGCTGTCTGCATCAGCCCGGCTATTCCGGATGCCGTATTTCGCTTGGAGAAGCTGCGGTCGTGTTCCTCGGTGGCACCGAGCAACACGTGGCCGTCTCTTCGGGGGACGAGATACGTTTTTCCCCGGGCTATGACGTGCTGGAATGGTCGCGAATCGAATTTCATCAGAACCATTTGGCCGCGCACCGGATGCACCGGTACCGTTCCGGCGTTGGGGGCGAGTTTTCCCGACCAAGGCCCGGCACACAGGATTACCGTTGTCGTCGAAACTTGGCCCGCGTCTGTGCGCACGCCCACGGCGCGCCGGTTCCGAACCACAATCTCGCGCACGGGAGTACCCTCCTGAACGCGCACATCTCGTTTCTGGCAAGACGCGATCAGGGCTTTCAATAGTCGTGGATTTCGGACTTGCGCGGTTCGCCGGCATTCCAGCGAGCCAAGAATCGGCCCGGAAACGGCAGGCTCCAGGATTCTGGTTCGATCCGGGGCAAGAAATTGGTACGCGGCGCTACCGTCCGCGCAATGCTGCCCGGCCGCGGCGGTTTCGTTTTCGCGCAGGCTGCGAACCGCGTCTTCGTTCAGGGCGATTTCCAGTTCGCCGCACGTTTCGTATTCCGGATCGATGCCCGTTTCTTTGAAAAGGGACTTACAGAACTCAGGATAAAGCGCCAGACTTCGATCGCGCAGCTCGGCGATGCCATCGCGCCGGTGCGGATTGCACGGGGCCAAAACCCCGGCCCCAGCCCACGATGCTTCCGCTCCGCATTGATCGCGCTCGATAAGCGTTACCGACAAACCGTCGCCCGCGAGGTGACGCGCAATGGACAACCCGATCACGCCGCCGCCGACGACCACGCAATCAGGATTGCCCGTTTGCTTCGTCAGTCGATGCACCAGTGCCCTTCAACAACGATATGCCCGCAACCCGGACCGTGACGATGTCCGGCCCGAATCTTCTGCCATTTGCTCCCGCTGCGACTGTACACGTAATGATCTCGGGGACCTGGCGGCGCTGGTATGCGCACTGCGCGAACCGGCCCGCCGTGCGCCGGCCGCGAGCCGTGTGCGACCACCCCGCCGCCGCGAGGCCCGGACACGGCCACGACCCAGCGACCCTCCGCCAGATGGTGCCCGCAGCCTGGGCCATGCCGGTGTCCGCGAGTCACCACCACGTACCGCCCGCCATCCCAAAAGTGCGAACAACCGGGGCCGCAGATATGGCCCTGCTCAACGACAACCATTTGCGGCGGGGGCAGCGGTCGCTCATCGTGGTAATTGATCGATACGGCCCCCTCCTGGCAGCCCGCAAGAACAAGACAACAAACCGCCGACAAGAGCCCCAATTCCGTTTTCATTCTTAACCTCCTTGTTCC
>JBKJYI010000241.1:0-3583 GCA_046715855.1 Phycisphaerae bacterium | reverse complement strand
GCGGAGTTCCTTCGGGAATTCAGGGTCGACCATATTCGTCGTCATCCGGTCTCTCGCAAGCAGGCGTTTTTGGGTAATTCGTTTTTTTTGGAGTGGAATGTATGCAGGCGTCGGGAAGATTTCTTAGTCGTAAGGAGGCGGTCGTGACCAGGCAAAATATCAGTGTCCTCGCAATGTCACTTGTTGCTTTGAGCGGCAGCACTTCTCTGGCTCAAAAACAAACTTCGGGACGGACCGAGGGAACGGCGTCGAGTGCACGCCTCGGGCAGGCTGCAGGCGGTTCCGATTGCGCCGACGGCGACGGGGACGGCTACGGAGTCGGCGCGGATTGCACCGGACCCGATTGCAACGATGGCAACGCCAACATCAACCCGGGCGAAACCGAGTCGTGCAACGGAGTCGATGACAACTGCAACTCACAGATCGACGAAGGCTTTACTGTCTTTGCTCCGGACGGAACGGCGCATTGCGTGGGCGGCGGCAACCCCGGAACCCTTTGCAAAGAAAACTCAACCTGCACGGGCGGCGGGATTTGTATCGGCGACGCCGGAACATTCCTCGTGTTTGGCGATCTCCCGCTGGGGCGCCAATGCACGCAGGGCCTGGGCATTTGCCTGCGGATCGGCGACGTGGTCTGCAACGCGGCCCAAACCGCCGCGGTTTGCAACGCCGTTCCCGGTGCTGCCGATGCCTCCGGTGAAGGTTTGCCCGGCGCCACTGCGGCAAGCTGCTTTGACCATAAGGACAATGACTGCGATGGAGACGTCGATCACGCCGACGACCAGTGCACGACCGCCGAGCTTTGCGACACATTCGACAACGATAACGACGGCGTAGTGGACGACGGGTTCAATCTCGGCGCCGCCTGCACCGTGGGCAGCGGACCGTGCGAGAACGGCGGCACCATCGTGTGCAAGCCCGACGGCACCGCCGGATGCAACGTCTCCGCTCTTCCACCGGGCGTAGAGAATACACCGGGCGGGTCGCGCTGCACCGACGGCGTGGACAACGATTGCGACGGCACGATTGACCTCGCCGACGTGTAGTGCCAGGCGCCGGAAAAATGCGACGGCAAGGACAACGATGGTGATGCTCAAATTGACGAAGACTTTGATATCGGAGCGTCGTGTTCGGCAGGAGCCGGCGCATGTCAGTCGAGCGGGTCGAAGGTATGCAAAGCCGACGGCACGGGAACTCTTTGCAACGCGATTCCCAAAGCTCCGACGACCGAGCAACCATTCGGCGGTCTTTGCACCGACGGCATCGACAATGACTGCGACGGTTTCGCGGACAATGCCGACGCCAGCTGCGGCACTTCGGGCCTGACCGCCAAATGCTCACTCCCTTTCGTAAACGGCAAGCCAGGTTCCGACTGCACCGGAAAACACATTGTCCGCATCAATCACAATGGCGGGCCCGGCTCGGTGATCACGGCTGAGTTAATGGCCCTTAATCCAGACGGTTCCGTAATCGAAACCGGCCCAACGGCTCATGGCAACGAAGTTCATTTTGCCAGTCGAGTGAGTCCCGATAATTACAAATTCACTACGACGACGAACAAGCAAGGTACGCGCCACGAAGTGTTCGCGCCTGTGCCGATGCTTCGCGTAACGGTGCAAGACCAAGTCGGTAAGGCCGTGGCCTATTGCTCAAACATTCCGTACCTGATGGTGGTCGAGCCCAACAACACCGTGCTTAGCTCCGACATTGCGGAACTGCCCGTGCTGGTCATGCTGCCACGAGTCGATCCCAAGACGCTGATCATCAAGCTCGACGGCGTTGACCTGGTTGCCGGCCTGGGCCTGAACCCGGCCACGGCTTTCCCCGGCGGTCCTTACTCGGGCACCGTGAACGTCAATGGCGACTTGGTGCAGATCGAAGGTCTCAGGGTTGACACGGCCGCAATCAATGTGTTCGCGTCCAACACCTTGCAATTCAAGATTACCGGCGGACTGGGCTGCGGCGGACACGTGGTGCTCGTAGATGCCGATCGGGCAACGGATGCGTTCCCAATTCGTCCCGGAACGCCCACCGACTCCTGCCATCTCGACGATGTGAAAGACACCGGCATAGCGATGGTCTTCAAGATCGAAGTAACCGACCCCACCGAGGGTGAAGTCACCGCAGGCGGGCCGACGAACGTGGTCGGTACCGCATGTCACGGCAAGCCCATTGCCGAGGCGGACATCAACGGATTCGACCTCGATGTAAGCGGACAAACACTGGTCGCGGGCAACGGCGAGGATTCCGCAGACACCTATACGCTCAACTTTGACGTGGATGTGCCGGTCACCAACTTGCGTCAGGCGATTGCGGCCGGCGACGCCACCGGCTCATTTGATCCCGGCTCCAACCTGCTCGTTGCCCGTGCAATGGACGGCAACTTCAACACGACCTTTGACACCGTCACGTTCGCGGTGGGACCGATTGTTCCCGCCCCGGAAGGCCTTGGCGGTGCGGCGTCCCTGGGCTTTGTGGCCGGGGGCGGCGACCCGCCCAACTTCGTGCAGCGTGCGTTCGTCATGGGCGTCAACACGACGGGCATCACCACCGTGTTTACGGCCCAGAAGGATTCCAACTCACAGTGCATCAAGGACCGCACCAAGCGTAAATTCCGCGAGCAGAAGCCGCCGCCCCGCGAAATCGACGTGGAATGTGACCCCGAGGTTTCCATGACCATCAACGGGACGGAATTCCAGAAGGACGGCGGCACGAACCTCGAACTAGATATCACTGTTTCGGTGGACCCCAATCCGGACCAAATTGACGTTCGCTTGGATCTTCCGCCACTCGACCTGCAGGCGCATTTTGAAGGCTATTGCGAAAGCGGTTGTGCGTGCGCCTTCGGCGGATGCATCTGCGCCGTCTGCGTGACGGTCGACGTCAACGCCATCCTCGTCCGCAAGAACATGAACCTTTCATTCACCGTAACAGAAACGAACATTCTGCAAACCGGCGTTCCCAAGGAAGAGCGCGAGCCTCTCGACTTCAACTTCGATGTGGGTGAATCCAACGACGAAGACTCCACCCACGTCTCCGGCGAAGTTGACATCGGTTGCGTCCTGGGCTTCTTCCTTGACGTGATCGACTTCTTCGTCATGGTCTTCACGCTTGGATTCGTCGATATCGATCTCGACATCCTTGATTTTGAACTTACCGGCGACGACCTCAAAGATCGCTTCGCCTCACTCGACGGCGACCCCATGGAGCTCGATGTCGTTGAAATCAAGAATGATGAGGAAACCCTCAACGACTTTGATTCCAAGCAGCGCGACAGCAGGCTGACGGATGTGGCCATCAACGACAATGGCATGGCCATTTCGGTCGGCTCGGCGTTCGAACCGCGCGAAGACAAGATCGACCCTGAGGCTCGTCCGATTCCCGGCACGCCGCTCAAGAATCCGCCGATCCCGCAGCCGCCGATCGAGGACTTCCTCGGCCGCGACGCGTCCGACGTCACCATCGCCATAAGCGACGACGTGTTTAACCAGCTCTTCTACAACATGACGCAAACGGGCAAGCTCAAGACTGAATTTGAGCATGTCCGTGAACTGCGCACGTTCATGCCCGACGATTGCAACAC
>JBKJYI010000240.1:0-4430 GCA_046715855.1 Phycisphaerae bacterium | reverse complement strand
GTCCACACCCTGACGCAGGCTTCCGCCCCTTGTTTGACGGCACGGCCGCGACATTCAAGAGATGGCGTCTGGCTGGTCCATCTGGTGGAGGCATGGCGCACGTCAATGGCGAAATGGTCAGCTACGGTGACGGCGGGCTCCGGCTGTTCTACTTCGCCACAGAACAATTCGCTGACTTCACTTTGCGCCTGCAGTTCCGAATTTTTGACACAGCAAGACATAACAGCGGGGTTTTCCTCCGCTTCCCACGTCCAACGCTCGACTTCGCCACTGAAGAGTTGAAGAAGCGCGCAAGCAATGAACTTGGATTCGATCCTGCCAACCCTGCATGGAAGCCGGTCATCTCGGGTTTCGAGGTTCAGATTGACGACCAGGCTCTTGGCGATTCGACCAAGGATTTCTATGGAATCCAGCCCGAACCAAACGGGCTCTGGAAAAACCGCACCGGGGCCATTTACAAGATACAGGCCGGCGATCGCATTTGGCATTTGAATGACAACGAGCCGAGCGTACAGAACTACGTAGGCGGGCCAGCGCTCATTCCTAACGTCTGGTTTGAATATGAAATCGTCGTGCAAGCGGACGACTATAGCGTGTTCCTCACCAACACTGAGACCGGCGATCGACAGCAGACAACGTCATTTCATAACGCCGACAATGAGCGTGGTCGCACCCCCGGCTTCGTGGGATTGCAAGTGTACCCAAATAATACCGTCGCTTGGCGCCACATACGGATGAAACCCGGATAAATGGCCGTTCTGAAATCCATGACGATCGTTCCGTATGTTGCCTATACGATTTGGCGGCCAACGCACTTCGAACAGGAGCTTAATCATGTAGTCAACGCAGTTAAGGCAATCAAAGCCCGGCACGTGATCTTCGGAAATGTTCCCCACCTTACGATTGCGCCCATTACGCGAGGCGTGGCTCGGAAAGTGCGGCCGGATTCGCGGTACTTTCCGTTCTACACGCGGCCTTGGATAAAAGACGATGATTTCGATGAACAAGACGACCCTTGCCTTACCGAGCAACAAGCTCGAGCCATCGACAGTGCGATCGATCAATATAACGAGGCTATTTCAGAGGCTGTAAGGGACGCACGGAAGAACGGCCTCGATTGGTACATTTTGGATGTGGCGGGTCTTCTTGATCGACTTGCGGCGCGCCGGTATTACGACAGCCCCAAAGCTCGACCCGATTGGTGGACACCTTATCCGCTTCCTGAAGAACTCCGAGCACTTACCCCCGTTCCAGATTCTCGCTTTTTCATCTCTGGGCCAAGTGGACGGATTCAAGGAGGCCTTTTTTCTCTCGATGGCGTTCACCCAACGACAATCGCCTACGGAATCCTAGCTCAAGAGTTCATCAACGTCATGCAACTTGCAGGCGTGGAGTTTTTCTACGGCGACGAAATGACCAAGCGCCAAAAGCCGATTCACGTTGATTTCAACCGACTGATCGCTCTTGATACGCTGATCACTGACCCGCTTTTGTCGATTCAATCAGATTTGCGCCTCCTGGGCTGGCTCGATCAGTCTCTGGACTTGTTCAAACGACTGGTGCGGCGAGCTTCTTGAGGAAACTTGATAGCAGAATGGACAGTTTTTGCGCATTTGGGCAAACCGTAAATACGAAAGGCTTGGCTTTTTACGTGTTTTCAAATAGGCAATCCACGTTGATTTGCGTGGGAATAAGTCTCCTCCATCGGACTAATCGCCGCATGTCAGGAGAAGCTGTTGGCACCATCAACTCTTGTGGAAGTGATTCATGGCCGCTGGATTTAATTTTTTTTTCGTAGCACTAGGTGGTCAGGAGCCACGTACTTGCCCAGAGCTGGCCGACGACCTCATCGGCTACTGGAAGTTTGATAACAACCCAACTGATTCATCGTCTACGCAGAAGCATTTCTCGCCTTGTTAATAAGGGTGAGGGGGCCAACGGACGCTATGCCCTGCAGAGCCCGGCTTGGAGATCGGCGTCCTTGATCGAGGTATCAGCAGATGTCGCTTGGAAAATCACGCCTGCAAACGATGTACGAGCTATTTTCTGTAGGCGAGGGCCTTGAAGCAATGGACGAAGAGCAACTCAAGGTACATTTCCAAGATCACGTTCGAAAGCTGCGTCGAATGGCATTGTTGCTAATGGTGTGTGCATTCCTTGCTTTCCTCAGTTTGCTGAGCTTGGCGATCGTTGGCGTAAAAGTTTGGTGGATCTATAGTGGCCTTTTCCTATGCGTGGGTGGTGCGGGCTGTCTCCTCTCCGTGCTGGCCTATCATCTCCTGCTGGCGTTTGAAGATCTGTCTGATCGCATACCTGATTTGCGTCGCTCCTTCGAACGGCAAATTCGGCTTACGGCCTCTGTCGGCTGCATCGCGGTCATTGCGGCATCTCTTTGCTTCATCATCCCTATTCACAAGAGCCCGGGACTCATCGTACTAGCTGTCTTTGCATTTCCGGTGACTGCGCTCGCGACGTTTTTGGGCTGGACGGTCTTGCCAACCTGGGCGATGCAAAAGTTGGTTCTCCTGCCGCTTGCGGTATTCGTGGTCGCCGTCGCAGCGGTGCAGTTTCCCGTCACCGCCAACTATGTTGGATGGCTCGCAAGCCATGCCGACCGATTTTTATTGAGAAAAACACGAGAGTCCATGCCCGCGGGTGTGGTCCCGGAACGCACATCGGTGCCGGCGGACTGCAACATCACGTTTTTTGATGTGGCTACACGAGAACCCATTGTCTGGTATCACCGCACTGATGGCGATTTTGAGTTGTGGAACAATCCGGGCGGGGACCCGATTACTGGCGCCGAATTCAAGCTTGCCGATACAGAAGAAGAGCGAGAGGCCATCCTGGCTTGGTGTACTCGATTACATGTCCAGACGAAACAACCAACCAAGGCATCTCCGAAATTTAATCTTTGCATGCATGTTCGCCAGATCGAGGACGGCCGAGTCGTAGGCGGAGATTCCGCGCGGCTCGTCCTCGAAACCCTGGTGCGACGCACCGGACTAAGTGTTGGTGCGCCCTCTTCCACAGCAACATCAGAGGATGAACCCTGTCCGGCAGGTTTCGCTGAATACGTGATCGACGCAACCGTTACGGCGACACGTTTGGGACCATCCCAAATTTCAACAGGAACGATATTTCGATGGCGTGTCCATTTCGACGCTACAATTAGAGAGTTAGCGACTGGAAAATCAATCGTCTCGCGGTCCGCAGAAACTCGCGAGGTCCATAAGGAGGTGGCCGATGGGCTTTCAATGGAGGCCTTTGCAAGCGCGGCCCGCGAATGGGGGCCGGTACTGATCAATGATTTTGTAAGTACTCTCAGGAACGCGCCATGACAGGCGTTTGCGATCCTGCGACGTCCCTGGCCATGTAATTCTTCTGCCAAACTTGATGGAGCCATTTAGATGCCCTCGATCCAGAAGAAAGGGTCCGCAAGAAGCCATGTGGACGTATCAAGCTGCTCCTTGGTATTTTGAGGAAAGGACTTCATTACCTAGCCTGCTTTATGTGATCGGATTCACTTGGAGATATTTGGAGCTATGACGCGGCTGAGAGAAAACGGCAGGGGAGTCGAGTTTCAGAATGAGCTACTTCAAAGGTTGAGATGAGATGGGACGCTTTCAATGTAAATTTAGGAGTGCTTGTATGAAGAATCTGCATTTCGGAGAGTCGCGATCCATTGTATTTGTCCTTACCCTTGGTGGCATAGCCGGGTGCCAGCCAGTGAACTATGTTGTTTCCTTTCCGGCTCCGTTATGCACCAATCAGCTCGTGGCCTGGGATGGCGCCGTAAATAACTCCCTCGGCATCATCGGCAGCGACTTAAAGGGTTCCGATATCTTTTTAACCAACCGGCCGCCCTTCTACAGCGTCGATCGTTTCAAGCAGACTTTATGCGGAGTGCTAGACGATTATCACATGTACGAGGCATGGGGCGATGAAGAAGATTGGAATCTCAACATCATCCCATCACCGCCCTACGCAAGGATTTTGGACTACGTGAAACCCCATGCCGATCTTGATGATGTGAAGGACTGCGCTGGGGGGGAAGACAACTGCCTCCAAGTCGAAGTTACTCCGGACGAGCACTACTACGGAAATGCTTGGTTTCCAAAAGTCACCGATTGCGATCCCAATAGATCCACTTGCCTGCTTTGCGGCTCGTGGGCCATATGTCCTGCGGAGGAAAGAGTAGGAAGTTGCTGTCGCATCAATAACCGTGGCGCAAAATGCTGCAATGAAGTGTCTCCTCTCGAGGGGGCAGATATTTGTACTTATGGGGCATGGGTTCAGGATTTTGGCCACGGCAAGAGGCCTGAGATTCATCCGGCCGAACTCATTTGGTGGCGCATGCAGCCGAGCGGGTTCATCTATTTGCTATCCTTGCAGGATGATTCGAATCGATTTGATAACCGTGATGACTT
>JBKJYI010000239.1:0-3795 GCA_046715855.1 Phycisphaerae bacterium | reverse complement strand
TTGAATACGTCAACGTCGTTGCCGGTGTAGATTATTTTTTCGAAGGCCGTTAACGGAGTTCCTACGATGTCCACGCCGCGGATGAGTTCGTCGGGGCGTCCGTCGGCGTAGACGCGGTTCACTACGATGGGCAGCACTTTGAACGACTGCGGGCCTCGCCGGCTCGTGGTGGTGAAGCCGCCGGAGATGTCCTCGAAGATCACGCCGTAAGGCTTGCCCTGCTTTTTGCATTCCTCAATGAGGAGCTTTCGCAGTTCGTCGAACGAGACCTGCTTGCTTGATTCGACGATCAAGTTTCCTTGGCGGGAGACGCTGGCGTAGCCCGACTGCCGACGGCCGTGGCCGTTGGAGTTGGAGATTTTTTCGAGCGGGCGGCGGGACATCAGGAAGGTTTCGAGGACGCCGTTTTTAACCAGCGGGACCCGCGAGGATCGTACGCCTTCGTCATCGAAGAGGTAGTGGCCGCGAAGGTCGATGTCGCCCACGCGGGCCAGGGTAGGGTCGTCATAGACGCTGATGAAGTCGGGGAGAATCTGCTGGTTGAGTTTCTTGGTGAAGGTCTGGCCTTCGGTCACGTCCTTTTGGCGGTGGCCTTCGATGCGATGGCCGAAAATTTCGTGGAAGAAGACGCCGCTGGCGCGATTGCGCAGAATGGCCGGGCCGATGTAGGGTTCGGCGAGCGGGGCGTTGCGGAGGGCCATCACCTGATCGAGCACTTCGCGAAAGGCTTTCTCCATGGTGGCGTCGTCGGGCAGGCCTTCAGGCTTGGCGGCATTGAAGTCGGCGGACTGGTTGAGGTCCATGCCGTCTTCCGCCTTGGTGCCGGCGCTGAGAGTGACGCGGTAACGCGTTTCGCTGGTTTGCAGGCGGGTGCCTTCGCTGGTGACGATGGTGCGGTTGCCCGCGTAGGCCCCGAGGGTGACGCTCGATTCGTAGACGAGGGGGTAATCGCGGGCCATGCGCGACAGTTTGCGGATGCGCGTTTTCCAGCCATCGTGGTCAAGCTGCATGACCGCCGGCTCGGCAGTAAATTTTTGCGGCTCTTCGCGGGTGAAGTCGTCGGACTGATCTTCTTCCTCAACCTTGACCTTGAGGTCGGTTTTGATTTGAGTGAGCCGGCGAGCGGCCTGATTGAAGATCTCGTTGGTGTTGTACCAGAGTGAGTGGCGGATGGCGTCGGCATGATCGGCGAGCGGCAGCGAGATGTTTCCGCTTCCCTGGGCTTGAGAGGGAGCGCCGCCGCGGATCTGGTGAGTGTTGTCGATCTTGTAGTCGCCCACGCGGAGATCGATGTTGAGGTTACGGTCGCGGCTCACGCGGTCCTGAGTCAGCGAGCCGAGGGTGGCGGAGATGGCCGCGGTGTGCTCGTCGTAGACGGTGTAGGCGAGGTAGTAGGGGCGGGTGCCATCGTCGGTCACCAGGTTTTTGACGGAGTAGTCGAGCTCCTCGGTCAAGAGGTCAGCGAGGGAGGTCGCTGACTTCAATTTCAACAGAGTCGTTTCGCGAGGCGGGCTGGTCTGGGTTTGGGCGGAAAGCCACAGTGGCACCGCCAAGGCCGCCAGCAAAGTCATTAAGTGAATTCGTTTCATTAATCTTGTCCTTCCAATAAGCCATTAACAAGCTTGTGCATGTTATGGAGCGGTTGGGGCTTTAAGTAAAGGCGCGAGGAAGGATATGCAACTTTGGACCATCCCACCGACACGACTGATTCACATGCCGGCGCCCGGTGAAGCTGGGCTTGGGCATGGCACCCTCACGCTACACTCTCCCTGGACGGGCGAGAGACTGTGCCCAAATTCAAAAAAACAGACCCGCCGCGCGATGGAAGCGCAGCGGGTCGGTGTCGTTTCTGCAAGGTCGTGATGCGGTATCGCGATCGTCGGATTCTTAATTCGTCGTGGTCAGCCCGTCGTCGGCCGAAGTGCCTGTGCCCGTTCCCGTGCCTTCATCGTCGTCGGCGAGGCTGAGGAAGAAGGCCGAAACCAGGGCGGAGGTCAGCCCTGTCGTAGTTTGCTGCAGCCCCGTCAGGAGCGTGGCGCGAACATCGGGATCGCAGCCGCTAAGCTGAAATGCCGAGCCGCCCATGGCCAACAGGGTGGTGGTCCGAATTGCCCGATTCCAGAAACTTCGCTTGTTCATTCCAATGCTCCTGCACGGCCTGGCGGCCGATGGTATCACCGCGAGCCTCCCAATGGCTCCGCCGGCCAAAAATCCTACACCACTTCGCACCTGGCCTAAACATCGATTCTGGCGGGGTGCACTTATCGGTTCCTTATACCCATCGGCATGGTCTTGGCGACGGTTTAGAACTCCCGATATTTCCTTGTTGGACCAAGTGCCCCTACCCGCTTTCGACGCCGGCGGCAGCGATGCCGATGGATCCTTTGTGGTCTTTGATGCCGCTTCGTAACAGGGTTGTCAACGCGGGGAAACACTGTGTAAGGATCGGTCAAGCTGGGCAAAGTTTAGTGGACCCTCCATTAATGGCATCTTATACTGGATGGAGCCGCTTATTCGGTCAGGGAGGGCATCCGCAGCCGACCCGCTGAGCGTGGCTCGTTGGGGTTGGCTTATGGGCGAGGGACTCCAGGCAGTTAAGCGTCGCACACCGCCAATCAACGTCGGCAAATTCTACACCACGAAGGGAGTACTGATGAATCGAAGCCAAAACGCTTCTCGAACCGCGCGATGGTTTGTTTTCCAGGTTCTGGCCGCCATGGCGGTAGCGGTTCCGGCGTTTGCTACGCCTACTTCTACAAAGGCTCCGCCGCAGGACGAACTCTGGCGGAAGAGTCTGGAGCTGGCCGCCAAGGGCGACTTCAAGGGCGCCAACGACACGATTGCCCAGTTGAAGCCGCAGGACGGCAAGATCACGGAGAAGGTTCGCGGCTGGCTGAGCGAGTATCAGACCAAGCAAGCGGCTCGCCGCGAGCTGGATAAGGCAGATTACGATCGGTATGTCGGGTACACCAAGGCCCGCATTGAACGCAAGGAATATGACAAGGCGTTGGATTGGGCGAACTTCGCCGCAGACGTGGCCGCCGACAAGGAGGCCATGCTGCAGAGCGACTGGATGCGCGACCTGGTGAACAAGTCGCTGGAGAAGGCCACCGAGCTTCGTAAGGCGAAGGATTGGAAGGGGGCGTGGTATCTTTACGCGGACCTGGGCAATCTTTACGAGCGCGAGCCGCGCTATCAGAAGCTGGAGCACGAGGTCCTATCGCAGCTGCGTTACGACCACATGTTCAAGGAAGAAGAAGGCAAACCGGCTAACACCTGGGCGGAGCGCATCGAGAAAGTGCAGTGGAAGGATGCCGAGGCGGCACTGGAATGCGTCGGGCTCTATTACGTAGAGCCGGCGGACTTCAAGTCGATCACTGAACGCGGGCTGGAGCAATTGTTATTGCTGGCGGAGTCGGAGACGGCGCAAAAGTCGCCGGCGCTGCCGGGACTTCGCAATGAAGACGATCGACGCGACTTTATCGCCCGGGTTAAAGAACGACTCGATCAGGTTCGTACGTCGGCCAACGTCGATCGATCGGAGTCGGTGCGGCATTTCCGCCGCGTCGTTCAGCAAATCAATAAGGAAACGGTTCGTTTGCCGGAAGAGTTGGTGATCAGCGAGCTGATGCGCGGGGCGCTGGAGCCGCTGGATGATTTCACCACCATGATCTGGCCACAGGACACCGACGAATTCGACAAGCACACGCGCGGCGATTTTATGGGCGTGGGCATCAGCATCATCAAGAACAAGTCGGACGAGATCGAAGTGGTGACTCCACTGGAGGATACGCC
>JBKJYI010000238.1:0-3599 GCA_046715855.1 Phycisphaerae bacterium | reverse complement strand
GGTCCGTACTTGTCGCAGTTGTCGCACGGTGTGCCGAAATGATACTGGGAACCGGCGGGATTTCAAGAAAAATACAGGGGGGTAAAAAGCGCCGCGGCGCATGCGTCCGGAGGGGGAACACATGCGCCGCTGTGGTCGTCCGCGTTACGTACGGGTAGTTCGCAACGCGAAAGGGCTTTCCTGTGCGTTTCGAGGGTCCGACGCGAAGGCGTGAGCGCGCCAATCCAAATGGACGGAGTGCGGCCAGCTTTGGTTCGAGCGTCGAATGTCGGGTTTTCGCCGAAGTCCTCCACGGCGATTGCGTTACCCTCGGAACGCTTACGACGGAATGTATGAATCCATCAGAGATATAGGAGGTATTATTGGACAAATCAAATTCTGATGCAGATTTTCCCCCGCACCCGCGGGCCCGGCACCAGAAAGTGCGTTTTCCGGACGGCGAAAGGCGATTTCTCAAGCCGACCAGCTGACCCTCGCTGTCTTTTTGCCGCGTGCAACCAGGTGTTGGTGTGGACCGATCGTCGAACCTTCGCGCAAGATTCAAATCCTCTTCATGAAGCGATCCGATAATTCGCGGGGCAGAGATTGGATTCAGCGGCTAAAGGAGATCGCCATGTACTTCCCGGATGATGAAGCGTTGTTTTCCATTGGTGCGGTGGCAATCGCGCCCGAGTCGGACGAGTTGGATACGAGTTCCGATGTCAGCGACTGGGTGACGCAGTATACGGATTGGGAAGATCACACCCCTGATTGCGAAGGCGCGGTGCCAGCGTAAGACGTCAATCGGCGCGTGGCGGAGGCAACCCCGGCATGAATGCCGGGGATCGGGCAGCTTACACTGGAGCCGTGGCTGTTTCCATGGCGGCGTGGGCTTGGCCATGGCACCCCTCGGGATAGAAGTAGGACGACTCTACATTTCTTTCTGCGACAAGTTTTCACAGTGATGGGGCGTTTCGTTCAACCCATGCGGTTGTGCGTTTGAAGGGCTTGTGATATCTTGCCGGCGGTTGGGAAGCAGCGCGAGGGGGCGTCTTTTCCGGTTCCAAATCGTTGGTTGTGAAAGGAAGAATCATGAGTCAGACCAAGAGTACGGTGTTTGCACGATGCTTGTTGCTGCTGGGAATGGTTGCGGCATTGCCTGCGGCCGTGCGGGCGGAGCCGGCTGCCCCGAAGAAAATCACCAGCGTGGAAGGGATCACCGAGTATCAGTATGAAAACGGGCTTCGCGTCCTGCTCTTTCCTGATTCTTCCAAGCCGACGGTGACCGTGAACATCACGTACTTCGTTGGCTCGCGGCATGAGGGCCTTGGCGAAACGGGCATGGCCCATCTGCTCGAACACATGGTTTTCAAGGGCACGCCCACGCATGAAAACATTTGGGGCCTGTTGGAGGACCACGGAGCACGGTTCAACGGTACGACGTGGGTCGATCGCACCAACTACTTCGAGACGCTGCCGGCCAGCGATGACAATCTGGACTTCGCGCTGAAGATGGAAGCGGATCGCATGATCAATAGCTTCATCCGTAAAAGCGACCTGGACACGGAAATGTCCGTAGTGCGGAACGAATTCGAAATGGGCGAGAACTATCCGCCGGGCGTGCTTTCCGAGCGAATGATGTCCACCGCGTACATCTGGCACAACTACGGCAAGAGCACGATCGGCTCGAAGGAGGACATCGAGCGGGTGCCCATCGAGAACTTGCAGGCCTTCTATAGGAAGTACTACCAACCCGACAACGCGATGCTGGTGGTGGCCGGGAAGTTCGACCCGGACAAGACGTTGGGACTGATCTCGAAGTATTACGGCGGGATTCCGCGTCCGACTCGAAAGCTGTCACAAACCTATACGGTAGAGCCGGTGCAGGACGGCGAGCGTCAAGTCATTCTTCGCCGCAACGGCGACGTCGGCGCGGTGGCGGCGGTTTATCACACCTGTGCGGGTTCGCACGATGATTTTGCGGCGATTGAGGCGTTGGAGCATGTACTTACCAATCAGCCGTCGGGGCGGCTTTACCAGGCGTTGGTGGAGTCCGGACTGGCCGCGAGTGTGGGCGGCAATGCTTTCGGATGGGCTGAGCCGGGTGTGGCTGAATTTTCCGCGGAGGTGCGCGTCGAGCAGGATCCGCAGCCGGTATTGGCCAAGATGGTCGAGGTGCTGGAGGGTTTTGCGGCCAGGCCGGTGACGGAGGAGGAGGTCAACCGGGCGAAGGCTGCACGGATCAAGGCGATCGAGCTGAATCTCACGCGCAGCGATCGTATAGGCGTGGAACTATCCGAGTGGGCGGCGATGGGTGACTGGCGGTTGTTCTTCATTCACCGCGACCGCGTGCAGGCGATCAAGACGGAGGACGTTCAGCGCGTGGCCGTCCACTACTTTTTGCCGAGTAATCGCACTTCGGGAATTTTCTATCCGACGAAAGACCCGATCCGCACGACTGTTCCACCGGCCCCGGATGTGCTGGCGCTGGTGAAGGACTATAAGGGTTCGGAGGAGATGACCGCGGGCGAGGTGTTCGACGCGACGCCGGCCAACATCGAGAAGCGCACCAAGCGCTCCGAACTGCCTGGCGGGCTGAAGATTGCCATGCTTTCCAAAGGCACGCGCGGCAAGGCCGTCCGCGCACGATTGACCTTGCGCTTCGGTTCGGAGGCCGAAATCAAAGGTAAGACGACCGCACTGGGATTGGTGCCCACGATGCTTATGCGCGGGACTTCGAAGCACACGTATCAGCAGATTCGCGATGAGTTGGACCGCCTCAAGGCCCGCGTGGGAATTTTCGCCGGCGACCCGGGAACCGTCACCGCTTCCATCGAAACCACCCGAGAAAACCTCGTTCCGACGCTGCAGCTGGTCGCCGAGATTTTGCGCGAGCCGGTTTTCCCGGCCGACGAGTTTGAGGTGATCAAGAAGGAGCAGCTTGCTTCGTACGAGCAGCAGTTGAGCGATCCGCAGGCACTGGCGTTTAACAGTGTCATGCGCCGGCTCTCGCCGTATGCTGCGGACGATGTGCGCTATCAGCCGACGATTGCGGAGTCCATCGAGCGCATGAAGGGCGTGACGCTCGATGATGTGAAGAATGCGTACAAGAAGCTTTACGGCGCATCGAACGGCGAGTTTGCGGCGGTGGGGGACTTCGATGAGTCGCAAGTTAATAACGCGCTGCAGGATTTGCTGGGGAATTGGAAATCCCCGGCGAAGTTTGAGCGCATCGTCACCGCGTGCAGCAAAAACTCGCAAACTGGCGAGGATGTGATTTATACGGCGGACAAGAAGATGGCCATCGTCGGGGCGGGCTTGAACGTGGAAATGCGCGATGATGATCCCGAGTATGCCGCGCTGCACGTGGCCAACCACGTTCTGGGCAGCAGTGCGAAATCCCGCCTGCTTAATCGACTGCGACAGAAAGAAGGGTTGTCCTACGGGGCCGGCTCTTTCTTTTCGGCGGATGATCTGGACAAGCGGGGCATGTTGATGGGCTATGGCATTTGCGCCACGGAGAATGCCCACAAGGCCTATGACATCATGCTCGAAGAAATGGCCAACTGGTGCAAGGACGGCGTGACGGAGGAGGAGCTCGCCGACGCCAAGAAGAGTCT
>JBKJYI010000237.1:0-3675 GCA_046715855.1 Phycisphaerae bacterium | reverse complement strand
GTTGTAGCCGTACCCGCCGTTACCCTTTTCAAATCCGGCCTTGTCTGGCGCGAAGGCCGGACAGGAGCGAATGGAGGCGTCGGGCCCCAGGTAAGAGGCCAGGGGACCGCGCGATGAATCGAACGATTCGGTTTTCTTCTTGCGAACCCCGTGCCAACGATGCAGATTCTTCTGGACGATTTCGACCGCACCTGGAACATACACCCCGCCGGCGTCCTGCGCATACATCGCATTGGCATTGGCAAGCTGACGGATATTCGACCCGCATACCACAGACCTGGCTTGATCACGTGCCCGCCCGAGTCCGGGTAAAAGCAAAGCCATCAAGAGAGCAATCGTAGCTACGACGACCAGAAGTTCGAGAAGTGTTACGCCGCGACCACCGCGGGTTTGTTTTTCTGGGCCCAAAGGCGAAATTTGAAATTCGCAAATCTGATCGTTCATTGCGGGCCTGTCATCCGCTCGATCAACATGGCCGCATCGGACAGGCCGACGAAACCTGTCTCGAAAAGTGCCACCCGCTGACACTCTACAGATGCGTCGATCGGCAGCCCGTTGCATGATTGAACGGCGGCAAAGTCCCTCAGATCAATGTCGCCGTCGGAATCGGCATCGCCCAACGAATCAGGAGCCACATCAGCGACTGCGTCAATCTCTGCGGATTTCTCTCCAATCGGGACAGCAATCAGGTCAACGGCCGTCGTGAGCCGGATGAAATCAAAGCCTTCGAGATAGGCCGGTTGGCCTGTTTCCGCATCTACCGCCCAGGCAATGTCGAAGGCGTCTCCGCCCCCGGACCGGGGCGATATTCCAACTTCGAAAGGGTCGTCGGGGACCGTGTAAAAATCTGCTTCGGCAATCTGGTAATCATCAATAATATCGTCGCCGTCCGTGTCCCCCAACAGGAGCGTCGGGCTATACTCCGCATAACCATAAATCTCCTCGATCTCACCATTGGCTTTGGGGTTCACGATGGTGAAATCTTCAAAAGGCTCTTCCGGCAATCGATATCCATAGGTAGCCCATTGGCCTGGCATGCCTGGAAGAAACCAGTCATTTGCGGCGGGCGGCGAGAAAGGCGGGTACGTGGAGTCGGCAAGGTTTTGATCCCACGTCACCGACGAGTTCGCAACCGGACCGGGGGCGATGTGGGAGCCCGGGATCAGGTACCAGGCGTCGTCCGCCAAGCCATTGGCATTGATGTCCATGCTGATTTCAATGGTGGCACACTCGGCCCAATGAGAGTGGGGTCCGCCCACCCAATAAGCATTGCTAAAGACTATGGCATCCAAACCGAATGGGTTGAGCGAGTCATCGAGAATGGTGTGATCGAACCCGAGAACCAGAAAGCCGCCAAACGCACCCAATGTCACCACGGATTCGTTATTGGGATCATTGGTTCCCCCGCCTGCGGGCGGACCGAGTGCATTTTCCGAGTTATTAAATCCGGCATCGTTCACAAACTGACCAGGGGCAGGTGCGTATGCGAGCACTTGAGTTGCGAAGGGACTTGGCACGCCATAGGTGTAAACCTTCGTGCCGGCTACGTCTTTTGAATAAAAGCGCCCCATCGAGCGGTTCGAAACCGTGAAAAAGAAATTGAAGTCGTTGGCCGCGTCGGCGTCGAGCTTTCGCACTTGCGAGGGATCGTTTGTATTGGCCAAACCTTGGCCGGCGAGCGCCGACGCGATGGTGGCCGCCCTTACCAGCGCCACAAAGTCAATCTCGCTTGTCGCCGAAAAATCGCCGCCCCCAACAAGCAAATTTCCTTCTGCGTCAAAATCCAACGGAGAGGCCGAAAGGACATCCGCTACGAGCGTCCCTTGGGTTTCGAAATTCAAAGGTGCGCCGCCGCCCGCGTACGCGCCTTCCCACGATGAGCTCGAAAAGACCTTGATCGCTCCGGTGCCGCTGGGCCCGTCGCCTGCGAAACCATTGCCGGTAAAGAGATTGCCTTGGGCATCAAGGGCGATACCGCCGGATGACCCACCGATTCCTGCTATAATCGTTCGATTGTTGGGAGCGAGAGGATTGGGACTGTTGGTGTCCAGCACTGTCACGTAAGCCGGGCTGCCGAAATCGCCTGCAGTAATGGCCAGCCGGTGATCGTCCACCCACGCAGCATCGTAATGGGCGGCGGCAAACCAGCTCCCCGAAAGGTTGCTGACGTTAAATACGCCCACGCGAAAAGTGGAAAAAGACGATCCGCCATTATTTCCTACTGCGAATCGAGTTCCATCGGGTGACACTCTCAAAAAGGCCGCGCCGAACGATGGAAAATCCGACCCCGCCAGATTTCCCGCCGGCGCAAACGAGCCCGAAGCCGGTTCGGTTTCCACGTATACTGTGGACCCCGAAAGCGTGATCACTCGCCCGTCGGGCAAGGCGTCGAACATGACCGAACCTGCCGGCAGCGCAAATGTCCCGATGTTTTGATACCGGCTGAATGCTTCTCCCCGTACTCCTCCGGAAAGCAACGCGACACTGCCCAAAATAGCAGCAATAAAAACGCGAACGCGAGTCCGCGCGAACTTAAGTTCGCGGCTCGCTTGACATTTGAACCCTTGATCTCTTGAACTTTTGAACCCGAATTTCCCGTCAGCCATATGACCACTCCTTCCCCGGCATGGCGGGAGCCTCGCCCGCGACGCCGGCAAAAAAGAAAAACCCGGCGCTCCGCGAAGGGAGAGCCGGGCTCGTGGTCATCGTGCATCAGGCAGCCAAAAACGAGCCTGCAAAAAGCGAAATGATTATAATCCGGCACCCCACCATCGAAGGCGCCACATCAAAACGAGCGATCATCGGCCGGTATTCTGGCTTACGGGTAAGAACCTACTAGCCGCGCCTTCTCCGCTAGGCTGCTGCTCAATAGCAGGCCAGAGCGAATGGCATAATGCGGCGTTCGTCCCCGATTACAGCGGCGGGTCCGCGGTGGATTTGCACCACCTTCCTCGTGTCCGAACAATTCGGACGCCGACGATCGCGACTATTCACTTGTCAAAGCCTACGACGCGTCGATACTTACCACAGAGCCCGTGGATGTCAAGAGAAATGTGGAAGGGTACCGGATTCAAAGCGATTGAATATGGAACTGTATCTGCTCGAACAAATCGCCCTCAACGAAACTTCAAAGTCGCTAATCGGCGACGTGGAAGAGACCGCGCGCCGAGTTTTTGAATATCGCCCGCTTCCATCGGCAGTGGTCAAGCGCGTCGAAGACAGTTTACTCGGCGAACGTGTTTATAGCAGTAACGCCATTGAAGGAAATACTCTCGACTTACGAGAGACCGTGACCGTCCTGAGTACGGGCCGAATCTTGGAAAACAAAAAACGAGATGCCATCGAGGCGAGAAATCTGGGGGAGGCAGTCCAACGCGTTTCGCAATTGACGGCCGAAGGAGCCGCAGCGCATACCATCGAGCGCCTTTTGGGCCGCTTCGCGGGCAAGCCCCGCAAACGGGGCTAAACTGCCCGGGTAGGGCAGGCTGTGCCCGACGCGACTCGTGAACCGGGAAAAATTCAGGCGATCCGGCATACTCTTCCTCCTTGAAACGTTAGAATGGTCGAGGCGCGTCAGAAGCCGAAACGCCCCGAAGTTTTGAAGACAAGAACGTAGAGCGGTTTCAGTTTTGCCGTTGTGCCCGACCTGAACGAAGTCCTTGAATCCGCGCGAAC
>JBKJYI010000236.1:0-9343 GCA_046715855.1 Phycisphaerae bacterium | reverse complement strand
AGCTGGTCGGCCAAGTAAGTGCCTGGGTGTCGGCGCTATTCCCTGGCAGGCTCGATGATGTCCTGAATCAGCTTTTTGGTGGTCAGTCCACCCTCGCTGGGGACCAGGGTCAGTTCTGCGCCGAGGGCGCGCATGTGATCGAGCTTGTCCCCACTGAATGCTTCCGAGGTGACGATATGAACCCGGTATCCTTTCGCCGCGCAAACCAACGCCAGTGAGGTGCCGGTGCTGCCGCCGGTATATTCGATGACCCTGTCGCCGCGTCGCAGACGGCCTTCTTCCTCGGCCCGCGAGATGAGCGCCTGGGCCATGCGGTCTTTCATGCTGCCGGTTGGATTTTCCCATTCGAGTTTGACGAAAATCTCGGCGCAACCGGGCGGAACGACGCTTTGAAGCTGCACCAGCGAGGTGTTGCCGATGGCCTGCAAAACATTCCCACCAACACTCACGGTTATTTCCCTTGTTGATTAGGGCCGTTGATTGTCGGATGTGCAGCTCGCCAGGCTTCGCGGAGCAGCGGGTCGTTGATCTGCACGTTGGCCTCGCGGAAAAGTTTTTCATGGACTTCGCGCATGCGAGCGTCGGTCACGCGGACTTCGATTCGCTTGCGCAGCACTTCGCGAACCGAGTCGAAGCTTCGCTTTTCGGCCGGGATCTGCTTGTCCAGCTTGAGCAGGTGATACCACTCCCCCACCCGGACCACTTCGGAGACTTCGCCGGCGGCGAGTTTGGCCGCGGTCTGGCGCATGGCCTGGGGAATGTGCTCGTCGCGGATGGAAAATGGGTCGAGCAGGCCTCCGCGCCGCGAGGTGGTCGCGTTGGTGCTGTAGCGGGCGGCCAGGTCGGCGAAGTCCTCGCCGGCGGCGAGTCGTTCTTTGATTCGGGCGGCGTCGGAGAGGTTGCCGAGCTGGATGTGGCGGACCTGCACGCGTTCGCCGTAGGCGAGATCAAATTCCTGCTGAAGCTGGTCGTCGGAGATGGTCGTCTCGGCGGCCAGCGCCTTGCGCAGGAGCGCGTTGCGGCGGACGGTGAGCATGAACTCCGGGCGGGAGATGTGGCGGGTGGCGAGCACGGAGTCGAGAAGTCGTTCGGCGTCGGCCCTGTCGAAGTCCTCAGCGACCGTGGAGGCCAAGGGATCCGAAAGGCGTCGCAGCGCCAGGTTGTATTCGAATTCCACGTCCGCGTCGGTGAGGTTGACTCCCCGTTTCTTCGCGAATTCTTCGGCGGTGGCCAGTCCGACCATTTGTTCGAGCACGGCTACGCCGCGCGAGCGGATCAGCAGCGGTACGAAGTCGCCCTGAGCAATTTGGCGCTCGCCAACGGTGGCGATGACATCGGCGCTCGGATTCGCGGGCCGCGCGGGTGCAGGCGTAGTGGCGGCGGCTTTTTTGCGGGGTTTAGGTTCGGGTTGGGCGGCTGGATTCTTCGCCCGCTCCTGAATCGCCAGCGTGAGAGAATCCGTAGGCGGCTTCGCAGGTGGGACGCACGCACCGGCGGATGCAATTACCATAGCAAGCAATCGTGTCTGCCAGGATCGTTGAAAAGTCGTCACGCGAGAAAGTGTGATGGAACCCATTACGCCGGTCAATTCGCTAGCGCTCCGACCAAGACTTCAACTTCGCATTCGCGCCGCATCAAGTTCCACGCCGATGGAGCCGTTCAATTCGGCAAGCGCACAAAGATACGACAGCCAGGTAACGAGCACCAAAATGACAACAAAGACTACACCAAGAAAGACACCGATATCGGCCTGAAAGTAAACCGAAAGCAAAAGCAGAATCCCCACTGATGCCGAAAGTCCACCCATCCAAATCGCGAGGGCGAACAGTTGTGCGATGTCCCACGAGATAAGCCGCTGAGCGTACCGTCGAGTAAGGTGAATTTTTATAAGGAGTGCGGGCCCAAACAAGAGGGCTGCGATCGAGCAGAGAGAACCGGGAATCGAAGCTCCAAACGGCGTTAGCGCGAGGATCCATCCCAAGCCCCCCGCGAGTCCGAAGAGAGTAAAGATGCGCAACGCACCGAAGATGATTTTAGGGGTGGATGACGAGTCCGAGGCGCTGAGGAAAAATCCGGCGGCCGAAAAAAGGAAACAATTAATGACTGCGACAACCACGGACCACCACAGGTTGATCGGTGAAACTATCAACATTACTGGCAATCCCACCAGCCAGCTCATTTCGCAAACTACGCCAAGTCGGATGGCTCGAATCCAGTTTGGGTCGGCGTAGCGCAAAAGCTTTTCTCGAAGTGCAAACCTGATCGCCTGCGCGCACTCCGGGCACATGCCGGTCGGGCTCAGGCCGCGGAGGTTGTAGCCGCAGCGTGGGCAGGAAAGGTCATACTTGATCGCTTCTGTGGACGTTGGTGGGGACATTGCCCTGGAAGATACCGGATTGACTACAGGGTGCGAAAAAAAGCGATTTTCAATTTGAAATCTCAGATATTTTGAAACGAGGGCCGTGAGCGATACTCTCAACGCTGGTCGTTGCAAACTTTCGCCCCATTCGGAACTTGGGGTGACGACCATTATCCGGGGGCTTGCGCCCCCGGATATGAACTGGCGCGCTGCTGAGGCTGGCATCGGAGGCAACTCGAATACGACTTGGATGCATCTGAAAACGAATTGGCTGCATCCGAATAGGAGGCACGCAGTTTGCGGGAGTTGTGATGGGCGAGCCAGTCGAAGTCATTGTGCTGGGGACGGGGACGTCGCATGGCGTGCCCATGATCGGGTGCGAGTGCAACGTGTGCACGTCGGACGATCCGCACGATAAGCGGACGCGCCCCAGCATCTGGGTGCGGTACGGCGGGGTGCGATTCCTCGTGGATACCTCGCCGGAGTTGCGGCTGCAGTGCCTGGCCAACGGCATTCGCGAAGTGGATGCGGTATTGTTCACGCATCATCATGCCGATCACGTCGCGGGGCTGGACGATTTGCGGAGGTTCAACTGGATGACCAGGCGGGCAGTGCCATGCTATGGCACTGAGCGGACGCTGGCCGGCGTGCAGCGCATGTTTTCCTACGCCTTCGAGCGCGATCCGAATTCGCCGCACAGCCGCCCTCAACTCGACTTGCATTCCATCGATAGTAATCCGTTCGAAGTGAACGGTATCGGAATTATTCCCATACCTCTCCTGCATGGACCGATGCCCGTGCTCGGATTTCGTTTCGGACCTTTCGCCTACTGCACGGACTGCAACACGGTATCCGAAGATTCGATCTCCCTGCTGCGCGGCCTGGAGGTCTTGATCCTCGACGCCTTGCGACATGACCCGCACCCGACGCACCTGAGTCTGAGGCAAGCTGTGGAGCTCGCGAGACGGATCGGGGCACGCCGCACGTTCTTTACGCACATGGCCCACCAACTCAAGCATGCCGAAACCAACGCAAGTCTTCCTTCTGGCATGGCACTGGCTCATGACGGACTCAAGATCCTCGTGGATTAAAAAGTTTGAGGAGCCGTTCGTTTCTTGGTTAAGCACGAAATTGCTCGTAAGTGATAACCCGGCGCAGTCTTGGTGAAGCATTATTAATACTGAAAAAAGGGCTAGGAAGCTGGGCACAATAGGCAGTGGCGTGACAAACGAAAAGCCCGTTTTTCGATATGTGGTGGTGGACTCTCCCTTAGGGTGGCAAGATGTTGTGGCGAGAGGCGCAGAAATTCACAGGGCGTGAATTCATTTTCAGTCAAGCGCCGAAAAGTATGCGGACGATAGTTGAATCGACGTTAGGACAGTCCGAGGTCGCCAATGGACGGCGCCTCGCAATGCTGGCACGCCGAATTCCCTCGCCGATCATTCACGGATGAATGCGGTAGTGCGGGACGGGTCGATGGCGACCCGGGCTTTGGGTGCGCGCCGGCCCGGTCGAGGTGCCAGGGTGGCACGGACTTGTTGAGGAAAGAGGTCAAGAGCGGTGTCCCGCGGTTTGGCCAAGGACGTGGCGATCATGAGCGAAATCAGCAACATCGGGATGAGCGGGTCTTATGCAGCAACGCAGCGGGTGGGCAGTTCCGCATCCGGGGCACCCCTGGACCGGCTAGGACAGAATGATCCACTGGTGGAAACGGACCCAGTGGAATTCTCGCGGATTGGAAGAATGCTGGCCGGAGCGGCGGACACATCGAGCCTGCGCCAGGCCAAAATTCAGGCTCTTCGCGCGGAAATTGCGGAGGGCACCTTTGAAACCCAAGAACGGATCGATGGGACCGTTGACCAGCTTATCAAAGTCTTGAGCTAGCCAGCGCTGCTTCGGTTCACCTATGCCCCCCGGGTTTCGGGGGGCGAGCTACAAATCCAGAGCAGCCAGGCCCCTCTAGTGTACTGACTCACAATTACCTGCTCATGCACATTTTCGTTAATCCCGCGTTTTCAGGCATTCCAGCGTCCGCGCGAACTGAAGTTCGCGGCTCGCTTATGGTTAGAAATCATAGAGACACTACACTAGCAAAGCGATGCATAAGCCGCCAGGATTATGTCTCTGGATACATCGTCGCGGATGACGGGGTTGCCAATCCCTTCCAGCAGAATGAACCGAGATTTACGACCGGCGTTCTTCTTGTCCAACGTCATCGCGGTCACGAGGGTGGAGTGATCGATCGGTTGATCCCATCGAGTGGGCAGCCCGGCTGCTTGCAAAAGACTTTGTACACGATTCACGTCGTCGCTTGTCAAAAGTCCCAAGCGGTTCGATATCCGGCAGGCAGCCAGCATTCCGAGCGAAACACATTCTCCATGCCGCAACGCACCTTGGGAACAAAGTTCGATGGCGTGACCGACCGTGTGCCCAAAATTCAAGATGATTCGGCGATCAAGCTGGTCGTGGGGATCATTGGAGACTATCGCGCCCTTAAAACGTAGGTTCCGCTCAATCAGCTGAACGACGATGTCTGGGTTGAGAGATAAAATTCCATTGATGTTGCTTTCAAGCCACTCAAGTTCGCCTTTAGATTGCAGGAGCGCATGTTTGATCGCCTCTGCCAATCCGGCGCGGACGTCTCGCTCTGGCAGAGTCCGAAGGCAGTGAGGGTCAATCACTATTGCATGGGGATGGTGAAAAACGCCAACCAGGTTTTTTCCACTGGAAAGATTCACGGCCGTTTTGCCGCCGAGGCAGGCGTCCACGTCGGCCTCCATGGTCGTGGGACAATTAATCCAGCGCACGCCGCGCATCCAAGTCCCGGCGGCAAACCCGGCCAGGTCGCCGACCACCCCACCGCCTAATGCAACAATCAGTCCATCGCGGCCGAATTTCTGTTGGCCCAGGAACGCATAAATGTCTGTCGCTGTTTGGAGTGTCTTTGATGGCTCGCCGGCCGGGAACGCAAAAATTTCTGTTTCCAACCCCGATTGCCGCAACGAGTTTTGCAGACTCCCGGCGTACAGCGGCACGACGTTTGAATCGGTGATGATGACGACGGACGACGACGGGATTTCTTGAAGCAGCCAGGAGCCTGGTGCAGAGAGAATCTCGGGTGCGATAAAAACATCCGTGGAGTGACTTAAGAGGGTCGAGGTGAGTGAAATCCGTATCATACAGGATATTGCGTGCTCGTTACGATAAGCAATGGCGAGGTCAGCGCCACTTGGTCGTACCAAAAACAATTATAAGTCTCGCACACATATGAAGTTAAGATATACCGAGATAAATTTCCCATCTTAACAAGCAGATTCCACCTGTAGTGGGTCCGAGTTTGACGGATTCGTGAAAAGACATTACAATCCCGCCAATGACTCGAACTACAATTACCAGACCTGAGCGCCGTCCCAAGGCCAAATCGAGCAACAATTCCATTCGCACTTACCGAGGTGCGCTCAACTATCTCGACTCCCTGGTGAACTGGGAACGGGTTATATCGCCGAATTATAACTCCAACAATTTCGGCTTGGCCCGGATCAGCCGAATTTTGGCGGCTCTTGGCAACCCGCATCGCAAGTTCAAGGCGGCTCACGTCGCCGGAACCAAGGGCAAGGGTAGCACGGTAGCGATGCTTGCGGAAATGGTTCGTGCTTGCGCTATTAAGGTTGGTGTATACACCTCTCCCCACCTGCTCGATGTTCGCGAGCGGATCATGGTGGACGGCGAGATTATTTCCGAGAACGCGTTCGCCAAGGCGGTTTCGGCCGTGGCGGGCGTTATGACCAAGGCCAAGGTTACGTCGCCAACTTACTTCGAAGTGCTTACGGCTGCGGCCTTTAAGCATTTTGCCGATTCCAACGTGAAGCTGGCCGTCGTGGAAACCGGGCTTGGAGGCCGGCTCGACGCGACCAACGTGGTGCAGCCCGACGTTGTCGGCCTGACCAGCATCAGCTTCGATCATGTCGCCCAGCTTGGGAACTCTTTGGAGGCAATTGCCAAGGAGAAGGCGGGCATTATCAAAAAGGGCGTTCCGGTGGTCAGCGCACCGCAGCGCGAAAACGTCAAGCAGGTGTTCACCGAGGCTGCCCAGCAACATGCGGCTCCGCTTCGCTTTTCCGACGAAAACGTGGACTTCAGCTACCGTTTCGAGTTCTCCCGGGCGGCAGGCCGCCACGCGCGGATTTGCCTGACTACTGAGAATAGCAAGTTCGAGCACGTGCAGGTCCCGCTTTTGGGCGAACATCAAGCCATCAATTGCACGCTGGCGCTGAATATGCTCGACGTGCTGAAGACTCGCGGCTATGCGATCGACGATCAGCTTGCAGTTCAGGGACTCGACAAGGTCAACCTGCCGGGCCGGATGCAGATGATCAATGAGAATCCGCGGATTCTCATCGATGGCGCCCACAACGCGGCCAGCATCGACGCGCTCATGCGGGCGATCGGGCAGAATATTACCTACGATTCCATGGTGGTCATTTTTGCCTGCCATCGCGACAAGGACATTTCCGGCATGATCAAGCGGCTGCAGCTTGGAGCCGACAAGATGATCTTCACCTCGACGGGGACGCCGCGTTCGGCCGAGCCCGCGGAGTTGGCCGCCCAGTACATGGAAATCTCCGGCAAGATGACCCAGGTGGCCGATACGCTTGACGAGGCCATGCAAATTGCCCTCCGAGCGGTCAGTCGCGAGGACATCATCTGCATCACCGGGTCGTTCTATCTGATTGCCCAGGCGGCGCGCAAGTACAACGCGGCCAAGGGCGCGGTAGAGCTCGCAACGGTTTAAGTCCAAAAAAACAATCTAACCACGAAGAAGCTATGAAGTGAGCCAACCTCCCTTTCGTTTCCGGTGTTCGAATGCAAAACGACAACAACGAGCACCCTAACGACCAGATCGAGGTTGGCTCACTTCATAGCTTCTTCGTGATTGAATAATTGGGCGAAGTCTGCGCCTTGCAACCACTCAATTCGGCCATATCCTTGTAGGGAAGGCGCGCTGCGGGGATGCGCGGGGATAAATCTCACTCCAGATTAGGATGACAAATCGTGCGCAGGCGACGGCGGAGAAGGCGGCGGACATCGAGCACGTTTCCGGCGTTTCTTGCCCTTTTGGCCGTGGCGGGGGTTTCCTGGTGGCTGTACCCTCGCGACCATGCTGACGGCGAAATTGAAACGGCAGCACTCGCTGCTGTTGCTCCGGAGCCAGTCGCGCAGCCGGCGCCAACGCCATCGCTGCATCAATCTCCAACCCAGCCAACGACAAGTCCGGTGATCGAGCATAGAGAGGTTGATGCAGCGCCAATCTCGAAATCATCAAAACCCGCACTGGCCGCGCTGCCGGCAGAGAGCGTTCAACCCACGCCGCTTCACGGTGCGGATTCGTTGGTTGAAGCGGGGCGGCAGGCGCTCGCAAGAAACGATCTTATCGCTGCACGGAAGAGTTTTAGCGATGCATGGGTGGCCGGGCTCACCGGGGCGACGGCCGACCAGGTTCGCGGAGAACTGGTGCGGATCGGCAACGACACCGTTTTTTCCGCACGATTATTGCCCGGCGACGGTTTGGTTGATCGCTATGTGATCAGGACCGGCGACAGCCTGGCCAAAATTGCGAGCCAACATGCGATCACAGCGGACTTGATTGCCTCGATCAATGGCATCGCGGACAAGCATCGCATCCGCGAAGGTCAGGCGATCAAGGTTGTTCGTGGCCCGCTGCATGCGGTAGTTCACAAGCGGGCCTACCGGCTTGACGTGTACGTCGGCGATGTGCTGGTGCGGAATTTTCCCGTGGGCCTGGGCATGGATGACAGCACGCCGACGGGGGAGTGGCGGGTGAAGAACAAACTCGAAAATCCGACCTACTATCCTCCTCGCGGAGGGGCCATCGTCTCCGCGGACGACCCGCAGAATCCGCTCGGTGAGCGGTGGATCGGCCTGGAGGGCATCTCCGGCGAGGCGCTTTCGCAGGAGCGGTACGGCGTGCACGGCACCAATGAGCCCGAGAGCATCGGCAAGAGCGTCTCCCTGGGCTGCGTGCGCATGCAAAACAGCGATGTGGAACAGTTGTACACCTACCTGGTCGAGGAGCGGTCGACGGTGACGATTGTGGAGTAGTTGCGGAAGGGTATAGGGTTTAGGGGATGATTTTCAAGAACTACAAGCGTCTGCTTCCAAAAAATCAAGATCGAAATCTTGATTTGAAATTTCAGCATTTGAATTCTCGGAATCTCAGATCTGTAATCTCAGATTGGAAATCTCGGAATTGAAATCTCAAATTCGAGATTTTCCGTTCCCCTCCTGAGCCCGGGAGATTCAGTCCTTCATGTCGATTATCAAAGTCATCGAGCTGTCTGCAACACCAAAATGCAACCGAAAATCTTCGACCTTTTCATTGTCGCCCTCCGTATTTCTCTTTGGGCCTCCCGGGCCGCGTGGACGCTCACTACCAACCGGAACCAGCTTGCAAAACACCGACCTGACAATGTTGTGTAGACGTGCAAGTACAGGATTTGACAGGAGGCTTCGTTTTTTTGGCGATGCTCGACAAGGCAGAAGCACTGGCGGTCAATATCAACGACCGCGATGAAGGGACGGTGTCCAGGGAGTATCCTGATTGTTTATGGCAAACAATCGATTGTTGCCGTCAAAGGCGATTACGCCGTCGGGCAATACTCGATAGCCCAAGTCTTCAAGGGACTCCGAACTTGCATGGCCATCGACCCAGAGGACATTTCCTTTTCCGGCATGGCGGGGATGAACAGCGGTTCGCAGCGGGGGCGAGTCGTCGAAGCCGGCCATTTCGCCTTCCTCCAGGTCCACGTTGGGGGGATCGAGATTGAACCCTTCGTTCCCTAAAGCGAACTTGCTTCGGCCACTTTGGCTGGAAAGGTATCCATTGTCCTCGTATGGCCCTCGCGATTGCCTGGGAAAGCTCGCCGCAGTTCCCATCGAGTCTGCTACTGCCACGCAGTTCGAAGG
>JBKJYI010000235.1:0-6150 GCA_046715855.1 Phycisphaerae bacterium | reverse complement strand
CGACATGTGCCGGAACAACGCGTAGTGTTGAAATACAAAGCCCACGCCGCGCTTTCCAACGTGCGTGCGCGCCACGTCCTCGGCATGAAAAAGCACCGTGCCCGGCCCCGGATCCGGCGACTCCAACCCGGCAATGATTCGCAGCAGCGTGGTCTTTCCCGAGCCCGACGGCCCCAGCAAAGCCACCAACTCCCCGGTCGGCACAAGCAACGACACGTCGCTCAATGCCTGGAACGAGCCAAACCGCTTGCTGACATTTTGTACTTCGATGCTCATGTTGGATCAGGCCGGGCGAGCAGCGTGTGCCTTCCTTTCAACAATAGTCTTGGCCGTCAGAGTAAGTAATGCGAGCAAAGCCAACAGCGACGCGACCGCGAACGCCGCCGCGAAGTTATACTCGTTGTAAAGAATCTCCACGTGCAGCGGGATCGTATTGGTCATACCACGAATGTGGCCGGAGACGACCGATACGGCCCCGAATTCGCCCATCGCACGTGCGTTGCAAAGAATTACGCCGTAGAGCAGCGCCCACTTGACGTTTGGAAGGGTCACGCGCCAGAACGTCTGCCAGCCGCCGGCGCCCAGCGATAAAGCCGCCTGTTCCTCATCGTTGCCCTGCTCCTGCATGAGCGGGATCAGTTCGCGAGCCACGAAAGGGAAGGTGACGAAGATGGTTGCCAGAACGATGCCCGGCACCGCAAAAATGATTTTGATGTCGTGCTCCGAAAGCCACGGGCCAAGCCATCCCTGCAGACCGAATAAAAGTACATACACCAATCCCGAAATGACCGGCGACACGGCGAACGGCAAATCGATGAGCGTGAGCAGCACGCTCTTGCCGACGAACTCAAACTTCGCGATTGCCCACGAAGCGACCAGCCCGAAAATCAAATTCGCCGGCACCGCTATCGCCGATACGAGCAGAGTTAGCTTGATCGCCGTAACGGCGTCGCTCTCGAAAAGGCTTGAAAAATAAAGCCCAACCCCATTGCGGAACGCTTCCACAAAAACGGCCAGCAACGGAATGAAAAGAAACGCGCTCAAGAAAACCAGCGAGATGACAATAAGCATGACACGCAGCCACGCCGGCTCGCGCACGGAGAACTTCTCCGGCCGGAATGAAGTCATGTTTTTTGCGTCACTGCTCATTGATTCACGACCGCGCACGTCGCGCGCTCCACCACTGCAAGACGTTGATGCTCAACAATAAGACGAACGACGCCGTCAGCATGACCACCGCGATCGCAGTGGCCCCCGGATAGTCATACTGCTCCAGCTTGGTGATGATCAGCAAAGACGCGATCTCCGTCCGCATCGGCATGTTGCCGGAGATGAACACGACTGAACCGTACTCCCCAATGGCCCGAGCGAAAGAAAGCGCGAAGCCCGTCAGCAATGCCGGAAGAATGGCGGGCACAATAACTCGGCGAAGCGTTTGGCATCGTGTCGCGCCCAAGCTCGCCGCCGCCTCCTCGACCTCTGCATCCAAGTCTTCAAGCGCGGGTTGAAGCGTCCGCACCACAAATGGCAGTCCAATGAACGTGAGTGCGATGGTGACGCCCAGCGGCGAGAACGCGGCCTTAATCCCCAAAGGCTCAAGATACTGCCCGATCCAGCCGTTGGGCGCGTAGATCGCAGTCAAAGCAATCCCTGAAACCGCCGTCGGCAACGCGAACGGCAAGTCCACCATCGCATCGATGATTTTCTTGCCCACGAATCGATAGCGCACCAGCGTCCAGGCCACCAGAAATCCAAACACGGCATTGATGATCGCCGCCACCAGCGACGCCCCGAACGTGAGCTTGTACGAAGCAACCACGCGCGGGTCGGTCACCACCGTCCAGAAACGTGACCACGTCATGGTGGCCGTCTTGGCGAACAAGGCCGCAAGCGGCAAGAGCACGATCAGGCTCAGGTAAAGCACCGTGAAACCTAGCGTCGGCCCGAAGCCGGGAATTACGCTTGATCGTTTGAATGTCATACGTAATCTTCCCGCAAAACAGAGCCGCGACCGTTAGGGAGCGGTCGGGTTTTTCGTCAGCGCTCGTTTCGTCAGGCCACCTTCGTTTATTTCCCCGGCGAATAAATCTGATCGAATACCCCGCCGTCATCGAAGTGCGTCTTCTGCGCCTGCTTCCAGCCGCCGAACACTTCGTCCACCGTGAACAATTGAATCTGTGGAAATCGCGCAACATCCTCCGCCGCGGCGTGCTTCGGTTCGGAAGGACGGTAGAAGTGCTTGGCCGCCAGCCGCTGCCCCTCCGGCGAGTACAGGTGCTTCACATACGCGTCGGCCACTTCACGGGTGCCATGCTTGTCGGCGAACTTGTCCACCACCGCCACCGGCGGATGCGCAAGAATGCTCGCGGGCGGTACGACGATTTCAAATTTGTCCGCGCCGAACTCCTTCATCGCTAGGAATGCCTCGTTCTCCCACGAAAGGAACACGTCGCCGATACCGCGCTGCGCAAACGTGGTCGTGGAACCGCGAGCCCCGGAGTCGAGAACGGGTACGCGCTTGTACAAAGCGGCCACAAACTCTCGCGCTTTTTTATCCGCCGCCTTTGCCGCGTCGGCGTAGTTCGGATCGTGCAGCTTCGAGAAATCGCCCAGCTCCTTGCGAATCACATGTCCCCAGGCGGCGAGGTAATTCCACCGCGCCCCGCCGGAAGTCTTCGGATTCGGCGTAATCACGGCCACGTCCCCCTTGATCAAATCGTCCCAGTCCTTGATCCCCTTCGGGTTGCCCTTCTTCACCAGGAAAACGACGGTAGACGTGTACGGCGAACTGTGATTTGGAAGCCGCTTCTGCCAATCCTCCGGCAGCAGCTTTGCCTTCTCCGCAATCGCGTCGATGTCGTACGCCAGGGCGAGACTGACTACGTCCGCCTCCAGTCCGTCAATCACCGACCGTGCCTGCTTGCCCGATCCGCCGTGCGACTGCTTGATCGTAACGTTCTGCTTTTTCGTCTCCTTCCAATGCTTCGCAAATGCCGCATTAAAATCGGCATAAAATTCCCGCGTCGGGTCATACGAAACATTGAGAAGCTGCGCATCGCCCGCCAAGGCAGATACCGTAACGCTTGCCATCGCAATGACTGCGGCGGCCAACCTCCTTCGAATCATGGATTGCCTCGCATTCTAAAAGTCCAGACCAATACCCCGGCCGTCCATTGACGGCTTGTTGACGAACTTGAAATCTCAATAAAGCGTTAGGAGCGGTGAAATTGACCCGATTCAGGAGATGCAGCAACAACAGTATTCCATGATTGGCTCCTGCCTTCCCGCACGATATCGTGCAAATAATCTTAGATTTCGGCGCGCACCTCTCGCGCGCGGCTGCTCACACGCCAAGACGATCACTCTTCGAGGTATCCGAGTGCTTTGAGTCGCTCGCGGACGATCTCGACTTCGCGGGCGGATAGTCCGCCTTCGCCTTTCTGGCTGTGCTCGAGCTTCCCACCGGCCGCGACGTCACGAAGCACGTGAATCGCAAACTCTGTCACGCTGCGAAACCCCGTGCCCTCGATGAGCTTGCTCAAATTCTTGAACAACTCGGCCGGAATCTTCAGTGTGACGCTGGCTAACCTGGGCTTGCTTTGTTTGCCCAACCTGGCCTCCGTGTTGCACTCTTTTAGGAGTGTACCAACACTCCAATAGGAGGTCAATCTTTCTTCACGAAAAAATCCAAAACTTTTGCCGAGGCCCATTAATGCGACCAACGCGGATCGTCACATTTCATTGAGGGATTAATTATTCATACCAAGCGTTATTTATACTGCCTAATCACTTGATAATTCCGTCAAATGCGCGCGCCGCACATGTTGTGTATTGTGTACTGGCGGAAAGTACGCCAAAGGAGGCTGTATGCTGAGCGGATGCGAACCATCTCGGAAGGCGAAAATACTAGACTTACTAGCGAAAAATGACTGCGCGCGGAAATTGATGCAACCAGTTTTGTCGGCGCCAAAACCGCATTACCAGACTCAAACGCGGATTCTGTCCGTTGTGCAAAAAAAAAGATGACGGAACAAAACCAAAGTTTTGGTGATGTGCCGGCGACGCCCCCGGATGCTTCTACCGACAAATGTATCAAGACTTCATCAAGCTTCATCAGACTCACTTCAACAGGTGAAGATTCTGACAGGCGGTGCGCTGGGTGCTCGTCTATGGAGTAACTATGGCGATGGCAGTGGCCCACGAAATTGATCCGGAAGCCCCGGTGATCGAGGCGATCCGCGGTGGCGACCGCTGTGCCTTCGCAGAGTTTGTGCGCCGCCATAACGAGTGGGTTCGCGGCGTGATTTTTGGCGTGCTGGGGCGGGCCGACAGCCTCGACGACGTGGCCCAACAGGTTTGGACGGCCGTGTGGCAGCGGATCGGCGAGCTGCGGTCAATGCAGAGTTGGAAATCATGGGTGTATCGCATGGCTCGAAACGCGGCAGTAGACGCGGGACGGGAAGCCACGCGGCACCGGGCACGGCTCAAGATCGTGGCCCAAGAAGCTCCGCGAGGCGGGGCTCCGTCAACAGGGTCGTCGCTCTTGAAAGAAGAGCGCCAGCGCGAAGTGTTGGCCGCGATTGGAGGATTGCCTCCGCTGTATCGCGAGCCGTTCGTGCTCCGGCACATGAACGGTTGGAATTATCAGCAGATCGCGGAAGCAATGGAAATGCCGGTCGATTCGATTGAAACGCGGTTGGTGCGGGCACGAAGATTATTGCGGGATGCACTGAAAGACACATTGAGTTTTTAGAAATGGAAAAGGACCTGAACAAAATAGAACAGTTGATAAATCGTGGCCTCGATGCGGAACTGAACCCCGACATCGAGCATGAGTTGAACTGTACTTTGATCCGCCAGCCGGAAATGATGCAGCTCCGCGACGATTACCGAAGGATCGACGCTCTCGCCGCGTCAACCTTGGATTCGATCCGGTCCGGTGCGGAAATCGACCTGGATGCGATATTTCAGGCCGCTCCAACCTCAGCGCCGACAGTGCGACTCAGGCCGCATCGCGGCTGGCTGATGATCCCCGGCGCCGTTGCTGCGGCACTCCTGGCCATGGTCATCCCCAGCCCGGATGATCACCAGCAATCGACGATGCCAATCGTGTCGACCGGCAACGAGTTGTTTCCGATCGAAACCGGATCGATGTGGGGCGGATCAGAGCTCGCGCAGCCGGTCTCGACTGTACCGAGAATTCGCCGACAAACTGGCCGCGACGTGATTGGCGTAGTGGGCGATGACGGCAACCTCTACTGGATCGAGGTGGAGAAGAAGCGCACGGTACGCTGGCCGTCGGGCTCTTCGCTCAGGCCCGATGCCAGTGACTCGTTGTAAGAGTGGCTCGATGGATCGCCATTGACTCGGTGGGAATGCCCACGGCTCCATATGGATGCCGATGGCTCGATGGAAATGAATCGAGGTTGGGCGACTGTGTTTGAGATTTGAAATTTCAAATTTGAGATTCCAGATGGCTCTGGAAGCGAAACAACCGTCAGGATTCGAAACCTAAAGGAGAATGCAGATGAAGACCTGGATGTGTGCATTGCTGGGATTGACTCCCCACCTGTTGGCATGGAATTACGCGCTTGCCGGCCCCCCGGGAGAATGCGACAAGCAAGTTGTGGTGCGCCAGCGCGCCGTACCCGCCAATGCCGACAATGAGGAAGCGGAAATCATCATCGAGGGGGATCTCGGTGAAGTCGCCGGCAATGTCGTCATCGTGGCCGACGCCCAGGCGACCGGCGACGGGCGCAGCGACGCGAAAACCAAAAAGATTCGCGTTATCACGAAGGGCAACGCTGACGATCCCGACGCCGCCCAACGCGGCTGGCTCGGCGTGTCGATCGAAGCCGTCCCAGAGTCCATGGCCGCCCAGTTGGGAACGCCGAAGAAGGGCGTGATGGTAGGCAACGTGGTCGAAGGCAGCCCGGCTGACACCGCTGGAATCCAGGCCAACGACATGATCGTCTCGATCAACGGTGAAGAAGTGGCCGGCGATGTCGGGCCCGCGGTCGATCTGATCAAATCGCGCAAGCCCGGCGAAACCATCAACGTCGGCCTGCTCCGCGGCAATCAGGCGATGACCTTGAAAGTGTCGCTTGGCTCGCGGGCGGATCTGAAGGATATCGAGTGGAAATATGAAGG
>JBKJYI010000234.1:0-7712 GCA_046715855.1 Phycisphaerae bacterium | reverse complement strand
GTCGAACAGACTGCGTTTCTCTGCGGCTATTTCTTTTTCGCCGGCGCTCTCATACTGGGACCCGCTCATCTTCACTAGCTCGACTTCGAGCGTTTCCAGTACGTTCTCCAGAAACAGAAAATCCGGCGACACCAGCAGGACCCGCAGTCGCCGTGGCGGATCAATCACGCTCCAGGCTCGATCATCCGCCGGCAGCGCATCATCCACGCTGAGCACGACTTCGACCACTCCTCCGCCGCCGTATTCAATCTGATCGAACACCGCAATCTGTATGCCGGCTTCAACCGCGTTTTTTTCGAGCGGTCCGTCTGGTCGGGGCGCTTCGCTTGCCGCTTGCGCCGCTGGCGCAAGTTGCAGCGTTTGCACGTCCACACTTCGTTCATCCACATACAGCGTGGCGTCCACCGTCAGAGCGGCGCTTCCGAAATTGCGAACGCCGGCGGTCACTTCCAGAAAGTTAGGCCGCTCGTAGTTCCGGCGGGCGGCCATATGCAAAATCCCCACATTGTCGGAGCGCTCGCCGATCGAAGTAATTCGCATATTCGATGGGTCGATGTGCCGAAATGGCGTTTGCTGCGAGTCCTCAATCCGCCCGTCGGAAAAAAGAAACACCGACGCGCTCGGCGCAGCGGAAACTGGAGCCCCCACGTCCGACCCCGGTGCTTCTCCGCCAATGATGAGATTTTGCGAATAAGCCTCGGCCAGCGTGATCGCTTCGGTAAGCGACGTGGTGCTTTGTGTTTGCTCGATCGAATCGATCTTGCGTTTGATCGCCTGTTTGTCGGTGTCGAAAGAGCCCACCACCGCCGCTCGGTCGGAGAACGCGATCACCATCGCCCGCGCGTCGTCGGACATTGCGTCCACCACGTTTTTCGCCTGCTCCCTGGCCTGATCGAGCCGCGTCGCGCCGCCCTTTTCCATCACCGACATGGAAGCCGACTGGTCGATCAAAAGAATGAGCGTGCCTTCGTGTTTGTCGGCGGCCTGAAACATGGGCTTACCCAACGCCAGCGCCGCCAGAGCCAGCACCAGGACTTGCAATAGAAGGAGCAAACTCTTCCGCAACCGCTGAAACGGCGCGTTCACGCGCAGGTCTTCGATGGCTTTCTTCCATAAAAGAGTCGACGGCACCACGCGCACGGCGCGCTTCAGCTTAAGAAAATACATCGCCACAAGAGGAGGCACCGTCAGTGCAGCGGCCAGCGCAATCGTGGTTGGATCGAGAAACTTCACCGGAATTCACACTACCGAGGTTTCCGCCACGGTCAAACTATTTTGGCATTAGTACGAATCTTCTTGCTGCGATCTATCGGTAACGGGTGGCATGGCCAAGCGAAGCGCCGCCATGTTATCCGACCGGCATTCCAAACAAAAAGGCACCGACAGAATGTCAGTGCCTCGCGTTACCTGCAACCGTTCGACGCGGTTAAGCGATGATCTTGACCTGGGCGGCCTTCGGCCCCTTGTCGCCCTTGGTCAACTCGAACTGCACGCGTGAACCCTCCTGCAGACTGCGATATCCATCGGTCTGAATCTCCGTCTGATGGACGAACACATCGCCCCCTTCATCCGACTGAATGAACCCGAAGCCCTTGGTGTTGTTGAACCACTTGACTGTACCTTCTGGCATGTTGACGACCTCAACTTCCTAGCACCCTCCGTGCCCGCGCCGTTGGAAACAAACACTGCTCCTACCGAACCCGGCGCCGCACCGAAATGCGAGCCTGCAGTTTCGCCTAAATTAAAGCCCAAGTCAACAGAAATCTTCTAAACCGCACCAAAAGCCCGCATCAAAATGGAAGGCTCTCCACTTACGGGTGGCACGGTCTGGCGCCTTTTCCCAAGCCGTGAACGCCCGGTGACACGGTCTGGCGCCTTTTGCCAGGCCGTGATGTTCAATTCGTGCCCCCGCGTTTGTTCCTCCCCACGCCGGGAACTACACTCAGCGACAATTGAGCGCAAGTTTCGCAGGAGAAAAAACATGACCCCGTCGCCGCTGAATCTGAAGAAATGGATCGACGAGAACCGGCACCTCCTCCGCCCCCCGGTCGGCAACCAGTACCTCTACCGGGGCAAGGACTTCTTCGTCATGGTGGTGGGCGGCCCCAACGCCCGCAACGACTTCCACATTACCAAATCGGAGGAGTTCTTTTATCAAGTCAAGGGCGACGTGGTTGTGCGGACGCGCGAGAACGGAAAGATCATTAACCACGTAGTCCGCGAAGGCGACACTTTCTTTACCCCGCCCAACGTGCCGCACTCGCCGCAGCGCCCGCCGGACACCATCGGCCTGGTCGTCGAACGCGTCCGCCCGCCCGAGGAGCTTGAGCACCTCGTCTTCTACTGCGAGAAATGCGGCGAGTTGGTGTGCGACATCGAGTTCGCCTGCAAGGACATCGTCGAGCACTTCCGCGAAACCATGGAAGAATTCTGGAAGGACGACAACCGCCGCACGTGCAAAAAATGCGGCACCAAAGTGCCCAAACCCGGCCCAGTCTCAACGCTGCCATCATGCTGAAAAACGTGGAACACCACTCACTTGTGCAACCTCCAACAGAATGTCTGGTACATGGTGGCGGCGTCACGGAGGAAAAAACATGAGCACTTCAAAAGCCTTCTCCACCCTTGGGGTTTTGTTTATCGTAGCAGGCAGTCAAACCTTATTTGCGCAAGGCCGCGAAACTTTCGGGGCTTGGTTCCCCAGCCGTGCCGGGGAGGCGTTGCCCATATCAACTTTGCCCAAAGAGATTTCAGCCTCCGAAGGGCAATTGACTCTGTACGCCGATTATTCGAAAAGCTCCGAAAAATCGGTGCAACTATACCTGATTAACCGTACCGAGCATCGCGTTGCCTTCTCTTCTCAAGACAGTGATCTTTATACAAAACTGGAGGCTCTGACTGAAAATGGAATCTGGGAGCGCGCCCAGACTCACGTCGGCTCGGATTGCGGAAACAGTTACTCTCACCGGATTCTGCGTCCAAATGAGTATTTTCGCTTTGCTGGATACTTTCCTTCGGAGGGCGAAGAACGGCCCATACGGTATAGATTGTTGCGGGATTATGCCTTAATCGTCGATGACGGAACGGATGAGCAACAAGTATCCCATAAACACTACAAGAAAGATCTCCGGGAGCTGCCCATCAAGCTCGTCACTAATGAAGGAACCGGCAGAGTATCAAGTGCGAATATCGAGGCTGCCAAGCGTGACGGATGGGCTGCGAGTTTTGGAACATTCGAAACTGTTCGAGACCTCGCAATGGGCATTATTATTCCCAATACCCGCGGTTCGGATCGAAGCGCCGCCGTTCAAGCGCTTGGGCGATTTCCAACAAACGAGTCCCTAGCCTTGTTGAAGGACTTTTTGACCGATCCGGACCCAAACATCCCACCAGCCGCTATGAGCGGGATCTCGAAAATGGGGTTGGATTTCGAACCTGCTGACCAGCTTTACCAAGAACTACTGCGAAGCGACGACGCGAAACTCAAGTTTCTCGCTATCGTGGCCTTGGAACAAAGGGTGGCCTCGCCAGCGGTAATCCAATTCGCAAAAGACCAGCTTTCTGATGACGACTTTTACGTTCGTATCGCCGCCATGAGGATTCTTGCCTTGCAATGCAAGAACGATCCGGAAACCAAGGCATTCTTGAACGCTGCGTATGACGATCCCAATCCCAAAATCCGCTCAATCTTCGAGACTATGCTTTTCCCAACGTGTATTGAAAAGGACAAGGAAGGGAAACCGAGGGGACTGCGTCCAAAGGAGTCTCCGTGATTCGGACTTTCTTGCGTTGAGCGCCACCCAAGCATTACGAATTCTTGATGCCAACTTCAACCGTTCGCGGGAAGCTCTCCGCGTCATGGAGGAATTTGCTCGCTTCGTTCTCGATGATTCGTCGCTCACCCAAGCCATCAAATCGACCCGCCACGACCTCACGGCCGCCATTCGCAATTTAAGCACCACAAGCTCGCAAGGAATTTCGGCCCCGGAGGGGCCAGGGTTTGTAGCCACGGGTGAAGCGCAGCGAAACCCGTGGGAGATAGACCCCGGGAATGTCGCCGCCCCGGCAGGGGCGGAGGAAATCGATTTCGTTTTAGCCCGCGACATCGTCGGCGATGTCGGCGCTACGATTACAACGCCATCCGAAGCAAATCGCGCGACAACCGCTGACGTTCTCTCCGCCGCCTGCAAGCGCCTCACCGAATCTCTCCGCGCCCTTGAAGAATACGGAAAGATCATCGATCCGAAATTCGCGGCCACCATCGAACAACTTCGCTACCGCGCCTACGACCTCGAGCGCCGCATCTTTGCCACCATCCACGCGAGGGAGAAATTCGCGGCCGTCCGCCTCTATGTGCTGATTACCGAATCGCTGTGCAGCGGCGACTGGTTCGACACCGCCCGCGCCGCCCTAGCCGGCGGAGCCGATTGCATCCAGCTTCGCGAAAAAAATCTTCCCGACCGCGAACTCCTCGACCGCGCCAAACGCCTGGCTCAACTCTGCCGCGACATGGGAGAGATCTTCATCGTCAACGACCGCTCCGACATCGCCCTGGCCGCCAATGCCCACGGCGTGCACCTGGGCCAGGACGACCTCCCCGTCGCCGCCGCCCGCCGCATCCTCCCTGCTCGCATGATCGTCGGCCTCAGCACCCACACCATCGAGCAGGTTGACGCCGCCATCACCCAGGCCCCCGATTACATCGCCGTAGGCCCCATGTTCGACTCCCCCACCAAGCCGCAGCCCCACATCGCCGGCCCGGCCCTCCTCGCCGAAGCCCGCAAACGCACCGCCCTGCCGTTAGTCGCCATCGGCGGCATCAACGAAACAACCATTTCGTCCGTGCTCGCCCCCGCCCCCGCATGCATCTGCGTCTGCCGCGCCATCATCGCGCATCCCGACCCCGCCGCAGCAGTGAAACGTCTCCGCGCTTTAATCACCTAGTCCCAACCCCTATTTCCGAACCCCGCGCGCAAGCGCAGCCAGTTCTATCTGCTATCTCAAATTTGAAATTTCAAATTTGAAACTTGCTCATCCGGCCAGAATCGGGGGCTCACCGGCAACTCACGGGTTCACCACCTGCTGCATTCGCCCGATCAATCACAATTTTTCCATCCGAAAAAACCCCGCTTCGGGGCCTCTCGCCGCATTCAGATTAAATGCCGCAAACCTACCGACAGCACCCGCAACCCGCCGCCGATAGAACAAGTTACTGGCTGATATTACGCGAAAGAGTAGCGACCGCTTTGGACCGCGCTCGCGTTGACTAGCCACGGAGTAACTTCTAAACTTAGTCAGATAAAATCGTTAAAACGAATTTATCAAGCGGCATTACGGCACGAATCGCGCGGCCAAGCCAATCAACCGCCGATTCGAATCCGACAAGTTGAATTCCCTCTCCGTTAAGAGAGGGTGAACCAAAAATCGCCCTCTCCCCGCAGGAGAGGGTCGGGGTGAGGGCGGCCGGAGCGGGAGCCCGGCATGAATAGCCTGGGGCCATTTGCAAAGCCCCTCGCTGGAGGTACTCGGCGATGGCACGTGCATCCGACATCCTTTCGGTAGTTGATCAACACCTCAACCCGACCAAGTTCCGCGAGCAGCATTGGGAAGGGTCGTTCGAAGAATACGTTGACCTCGTCGCGGCCAATCCGCGCATCGCCCGCAACGCTTTCCAGCGCATCTACGACATGGTCAAGCACTTCGGCGCCGAGCGCTACAGCTCCATGCGCGAAGACATGATGCGCTACAAGTTTTTCTCCGACCCCATCGATAATGGCGCCGACTCCATCTACGGCCTCGATCGCCCGCTGATGAACCTGGTGGACTTCTTCAAGTCTGCCGCCCACCAGTACGGCACCGAGCGCCGCATCCTCCTGCTGCACGGCCCGGTCGGCTCCAGCAAGAGCACCATCGCCCGCCTGCTCAAGAAGGGTTTGGAATACTACTCAAAGCTTGATCAAGGCGCGCTCTACACTTTTTCCTGGCAGGTCCCCGACGAGAATGGCAAGACCATCGTTCATCCATGCCCCATGCACGAAGAGCCGCTCAAGCTCATTCCCCCCGAAGCCCGCCGCTCCGTGCTCGCGAAAATAAATGAAGATCTCGATGAGGCCTCGCAAATCAGAGTCGAGGGCGCGCTCGACCCCTTCTGTCGCCGCATGTTCGATGATTTGCTTCTGCGCTACGACGGGGATTGGCGAAAAGTCATGGAGCACGTCCGCGTCCGCCGCCTGATCCTCAGCGAAAAGGATCGCGTCGGCATCGGCACGTTCCAGCCCAAGGACGAAAAAAACCAGGACTCCACCGAGCTCACCGGCGACATCAACTATCGCAAGATCGCCGAGTACGGCACCGACTCCGACCCCCGCGCCTTCAACTTCGACGGCGAGCTCAACATCGCCAACCGCGGCATGATCGAGTTCATCGAAGTCCTCAAGCTCGACGTGGCCTTCCTCTACGACCTCCTCGGCGCCTCGCAGGAGCACGTCATCAAGCCCAAGAAATTCGCCCAGACGCACATCGACGAAGTGATCGTAGGCCACACCAACGAGCCCGAATACAAAAAGCTTCAGAGCAACGAACTCATGGAAGCCTTCCGCGACCGCACCATCAAGATCGACATCCCCTACAACATCAAGCTCGACGACGAGATCCGCATCTACGAACGCGACTTCAATAAGGAGCGCATCCGCGGCATCCACATCGCCCCGCACACCATCGAGATGGCCGCCATGTGGGCAGTACTTACCCGCCTCGATGAGCCCAAAAAAGCCGGCCTTACACTCATGCAGAAACTCAAGCTCTACAACGGCAAGAGCATTCCGAATTTCACCGAAGACTCCGTCCGCGAACTGCACGACGAAGCCCCCCGCGAAGGCATGCAGGGCATCAGCCCGCGCTACATTCAGGACAAGCTTTCGAACGCCCTCGTCTCCGACCAGGCCATTCAGGAAAAGTGCATCAACCCCTTCATGGTGATGAACGAGCTCGAGTCGGGCCTATCCCACCACAGCCTGATCACCGACGAGGAGACCAAGAGCTCTTACCGCGAGTTGCTTGCTCTGGTCCGCGAGGAATACGAGGACACGCTCAAGTCCGAAGTTCAGCGTGCCATCTCCGCCGACGAAGACGCCATCACCCGGCTAGCCTCCAACTACATCGAAAACGTCCGCGCCTACACCCAGCACGAAAAAGTGCGCAACAAGTACACCGGCAAGGACGAGTCTCCTGACGAGCGCCTGATGCGCTCCATCGAAGAAAAGATCGACATCCCCGAATCGCGCAAGGACGACTTCCGCCAGGAAATCATGAACTACATCGGGGCCCTCTCGCTCGACGGCAAACGCTTCGAGTACCACACCAACGCACGGCTACATAAGGCCCTCGAACTCAAGCTGTTCGAAGACCAGCGCGACACAATCAAACTAAAGAACGTCGTCTCCGGCGTGGTCGATGACGAAACCCAGGCTAAGATCGACGTCGTCAAGCAGCGCCTCATCAAGTACTTCGGCTACAACGAAACCAGCGCCACCGACGTGCTCAACTACGTCGCCAGCATCTTCGCCCGCGGCGACGCCAAGAGCAAGTAAAGTGGCATGGGCTTACCAGCCCATGTTTCGGGCGCTTCGCCCTAACCGCCCGTCATGCGCACTCTCTAAGCACCGCTCTGTGCCCACCTACAGTCATCCGATGAAGCGCGACGACCCCCCTGC
>JBKJYI010000233.1:0-5178 GCA_046715855.1 Phycisphaerae bacterium | reverse complement strand
AGTGTGGCCAATGATGTAGGCCCGGAAAGCCGGGCAAAAATCGTGTAGCGGCCGTCCCAGTCTTTTTGTCGGGTGTTGCTGATAAAAAACTGGCAACTGGCCGAATCTGGATCGTCGTCGAGCAACGCCATCGACAAAGTGCCTTTTTCGTGCGGCTGGTGATTGAATTCGGGTGGCAGCCGTTTGCCGTCGAGCCGAATTCCCGTGCCATCGCCGCGCGGGCATCCGCCCTGCAAAAGATATCCAGGCTCAAGGCGGTGAAAGGTCTTACCCGAATAAAAGCCGGATTTGGTCAGCTCCAGAAAATTCTCGACGGTGGCCGGAGCATCGTCATAAAACAACTCAACGATCATGTTTCCCTGGTCGGTTTCGATCTCGACCTGCTTGCGCGGGGCCACCGTGATGATAGCCGGCAGCGCGCTGACCACGCCGCCGTACGGTTTCCACGCAATGCGAAACTGGCCCGCTCCGCGAAGAGCCGGAAAATAGTCGCGTAAATCCAGTGTAGTCCCCACCACCCCGCGCGGAGCAAGCAAAAGGATGGGGGCTTGTGCGGGACTATTGAAACCCACGGGCTGAGCCCAGGACCGCCCGGTCTCGGTCATTACCAGCACCCCCGCTTCCGCCGTTCCCCCGCTGAATATGTGCGATAAAGGAAGCCCAACTTCGGGCGAGGGAATTGCCGGCTCGGTACCAGGGGCGGTAAGCGTGATGGGCTCGCTGGACATGTTTTCGATGACAAACTCGACCCAGATCGGGTGGTTCATGGGCACGAACCGCGACGCGGGAATCACCCGCGCGGCGAGCCCCGGAGTTGCCGAGCGTGACTCAGCAACCGCCGCCGCTGCAATCCCGGTGAATATGATCAAAGAAGCGAAAATTTGTTTTAGCATGTGTCGGCCATAAAAATCAGGCGGCAGCCGCCTGCACCTTATTTTCGCGATGAGCGTCAAATTGTCCAGCGGGGACGCTCGATGCCGTGCCAGTGACACTTCTCTTACAACTCCGGGCCGGCTTGAGTCGCAAGTTAGCCACTGCGTGACTCATCGGAATATGATAGATTTGCAATCGATGAATGACTCACGGAAAAAAAGATTAACGGACTACGCAAGCTGCGCAGGTTGAGCAGGCAAGCTCCCCATGGGAGCACTGGCGCAGGTCCTGCGCGGATTGCCGGCGGTAAGCGACCCCGACCTCCTGGTGGGAAGCGAGAATTTTGATGATGCGAGCGTCTATCGCCTGAATGGCGATACGGCGCTGGTCATGACGCTCGATTTCTTCCCACCTTTGGTGGACGATCCCTATCAATTTGGCCGGATCGCCGCCGCCAATAGCTTGTCCGACATTTACGCAATGGGCGCGAAGCCACTGTGTGCTTTAAACATCGTCGGATTTCCGGATAACGAGCTTCCTATCGAAGTTCTGGGGGAAATTCTCCGGGGCGGCGCCGAGCGTGTTGCCGCTGCCGGCGCCGTCATCGCCGGAGGTCACAGCGTGCGCGACACGGAAATCAAATATGGCCTGTCGGTCACCGGCGTGGTCCATCCCGAAAAAATTCTCGCCAACAAGGGCGCACAGCCAGGCGACCTGCTGGTGCTGACCAAACCGTTAGGCAGCGGGACGCTGAGCACGGCATTCAAGCAGGGAAAGATTTCCGAAAGTGACCTTGACGAGGCCATCGATGTCATGACCGAGTTAAATGCCGGGGCATGCGAGGCGGCGTTGGAAGTTGGTGTTCATGCGGCGACGGATATAACCGGATTTGGCTTGATCGGACACGCATTTGAAATGGCACAGGCCAGTGGAGTAACGGTTGAACTTGAGGCCAAGTCCGTTCCGTTTCTAGGGCAAGCACTGGACTTGGCGCGTTCCGGCGTCATTACCCGTGCAGCGAAAAGCAATTTGGCCCACGTCGGCCAGCAATTTGCATTTCCTGGTGTGGATGACATAACGGCAAGTGTTTTGGCCGACGCCCAGACATCGGGGGGTTTGTTGCTCAGTGTCAGCGCGGCTCACGTAGACAAGCTGCGCGATGCGCTAAAGACTCGAAATACGCGCGCCGCCGATGTTGTAGGCCGGGTTCTGGCTCGAGGTACTCACTTGGTTCAATGCGTTTGAAGATTTCTTGGGAGCGAAACATGCGGACATCAAGGACTATATTCATTGCGTCGCTGGCGTGCGTCGCGGGAACGGCTGTGTTGGCGATGCAGAAAAATCCCGGTAAAAGCTGGAATTTCGATTCCGACAAAACCGACGAAGTCGCAGCGGGTTTCAAGTCGGAGTCGGGCGATTGGAAGGTCGTTGCCGATGATACTGCGCCCAGCAAGCCCCATGTCCTCGCGCAGCTGGCCAAGAGCGACGAGCAGGTTTTTAACATCGCTCTTTTGAAGGAACCGACCGCAAAGAACGTTGATTTCCAGGTTAAGTTTCGGGTCGCCGGGGGCAAAATCGATCAGGGCGGCGGACTTATCTGGCGCGCAAAGGACGCGAAGAATTACTATTTGTATAGGTACAACCCGATCGAGCGGAACATTCGCGTGTACAAGGTGATGGACGGGGTTCGGACCATCATCCACACGGTCGAGGATATAGACGAAGTGGAAGGATGGCAGTCCATTCGCGTGGTGAGCAATGGCACGAGGCTGGAAGGCCATCTTAACGGCGAAGCCCGTTTCTCCATCATTAACGAGGCCATTCAGGAGGCCGGCAAAGTCGGGCTCTGGTCGAAAGCCGATGCCCAGACGCATTTCGACGACGTGCAGCTGGAAGTAATGGACCGCTAGCCGGACTGTTCGATCCTCGCTTCATCGCCACTATGAACTCATCTCCCGATCTTATTTCGACATTGATCGCAGTCGCCAGGCAGGAAGATCTGGGGGACGGCGATGTGACTACGGCGTTGATGCCTCATCAAGAGGCCGATGCAGAATTCTCGGTTGTGGCCAAGCGGCGGTGCGTGTTGGCTGGGCGCGAAGTCGTGGATCAAATATTGGCCGCCTACGATCCCGCTATCACCTTGAAATGGAATGCCGGCTGTGAAGATGGGGCACAGGTCGAATTGACTCCCGTCTCGTTGGCGACACTACGGGGACCGCTCGCGGGGATCCTGGCAGCCGAGCGCGTTTTTCTGAATTTTCTTCAGCGCCTGTGCGGAGTCGCCACCCTCACGCGAGCTTTTGTCGATGCGGTGTCCGGGACGGGCGCGGCGATTTATGATACGCGGAAGACCATGCCGGGCTGGCGGGCTCTGGACAAATATGCGGTTCGTTGCGGAGGCGGCAAGAATCACCGCCAGGGGTTATTCGACGCGGTGCTTATCAAAGACAACCATTTGGCCGGGATTGAAACTCGACATCTGGCCGCCGCAGTATTTGAAATGCTCAACCGGATCGACAGCTCGGCGAAACCGCCGGCTTTCATCGAAATCGAAGCGGCCAGTCTTGAGCAGATGCGCGAGCTCTGCAAAGTTGTGGGGATCGATGTCATCCTTCTCGATAACTTTTCCGCGGCCCAGCTAGCGGAGGCGGTGCGGTATCGCGACTCGCTGGGTTTGGAAGGCAAAGTCGAGTTGGAAGCCTCGGGCGGAGTGACGCTGGCCACGGTCCGCGCGATCGCGGAGACCGGAGTGGAGCGGATTTCTGCAGGAGCGCTTACGCATTCGGCGCCCGCGATCGATCTATCCCTGGAACGCATGTAATGCTCATGTCCGGCGTATTCGGCTACATGCTCGACTACCTTGTTTGGTGCTTGTTGTTCCTGTCCTTGTTGGTGCACACCTGGTGCTTTTTCCGGTTTTTTCCGAAGCGGGCGTTCGGGCGGCTCGTCGTGGGAAACTTGTTGGTCTTTCTGTGCTTTCTCGGCGGAATTGCATTGGCCGCTGAGAGCTATTTGCGTTTCGTAGCGGTGGAGACTGACTCTTTCGGCATGTCCCTGCCCGCCAGGCGATGGTTCGCCATCCACACGCAACTCAATTCGCTTGGCTGCCGCGACAAAGAGTGGTCGCTGGCCAAGCCGCAGGGTGTGCGCCGCATCGTTTTCTTGGGCGATTCATTTACGTATGGCTGGGGAATCGAAAATCCCGCTGATCGATTCGGCGATCTCATTCAGGCTCGGTTTGAAGGGGCCAAGCCCGGGTCCGTCGAGGTGATGAATGTCGCCAAACCGGGCTGGGGAACCATCGACCAGATCAATCCCCTGCTCGGTATGATCGATGCATACAGCGTTGATGAGGTCGTGCTCTGCCATGTGCCCAATGACATCGAGAAGCTCCTGCCCGTTTCAGATGAATTCAACCCGATCCGCCCGCCATCGTCTGGGTTTTTCAATTTGGATTCGTCTCCGCTCTTAGACTACCTCTACCGGCGAATCTACCTGCCGCGCGTTCCAACCGTGCGCGGGTACCATGACTGGCTTGCCGATGGATATGCGAATGTCGCGGTCTGGAACCAGCAACGGGATAATTTCCAGCGAATGGTGCAGCTGTGCCGCGAGCGCGGAGCGGTTTTTCGAGTTGTTCTTCTGCCCTTCCTGCGCACCCAAGGTTCAAGATTCGATCAGCACGAGATTCACAAAAAACTCGGGAAAGAGTTTGAAACGAGCCAGGTTCCAGTTATTGATTTACAAGATATGTTGAAGGAGCAAGCCGCGACAAAGCTTGTTGTGAACAGCGTGGATCCTCATCCCAATGAACTGGCCCACCGTTTCTTCGCGGATCGAATTTGGAAAGCATTCTGGGAACCAGGCAGCCCATCAAAGCCTAAGGTTCCCGAGTAGAGCCATTTCGTGCTTTGGAGCAATCGAGTCGAAAAACATTGCGAAAAGGCTCTGCTGTGCAAAGCCCGCTGGATTCGGGAACGGCCGCGACAAAGACGGGCCGATCCTCAATTTGCGTCGCCAGCTCAATCCAAAGCTGAGGCCCGAAGGTGATGATGTGCAAGTCGGGGCGGGGCGTCAAAACGCACTGGGCATAGCGCATGGGGATGGTCTTGGTCCAGTTTCCGCACAGCACAGCCGGTCCGGGAAAGGTCGCCATGTCCAGATTCCGGACATACTCGCTGGCGTCAATGCTATGCGTCTGAGCGGGAATGTTCGTTACGAAAAGGAGCCCGCCCCCCACCGCCAAGGCACAGGCTCCCAATTGGCGAATCCACTGCCCGCCAGCAGGAAACAGCTTGGAAC
>JBKJYI010000232.1:0-5766 GCA_046715855.1 Phycisphaerae bacterium | reverse complement strand
GGCACAAGCAACGGGAAAATAGAGCGCCGGCCAGCGGTTCTTCGCACGCCAGACACCCGCCCCTGCCGCCACCGTCAGAAGCGTGTAGGCAAGGCCAAGCAGCGCGGCCTTGAGCCGATTCATTGGCGCGCCTGCAGCAGGCCTGATCGCAAGACTCAATGGGAACGCAAGGTTCTCTAAAACTCGAAACGTGCCGCAAGCAATGGTACTCAATGGCGACTCCCACAGCATACGGATCGCTATCGAGGACAACACACGCGACACTTCGAAAGAATCGTGCGACGTTTTGTTCCCTTGTGCTAGGTTTGCCCAGGTAAGCTCATCGAGCCTGCAAGGGTCTTCACCAGAAGATCCACTGACGTAGGCCACGCAGAGAGCGTTCATGAAACCGACGAGTTCAGCATCAATACCCTCCCATACCGCGTGCGGATCCTTACGCCGCGCCGGATCGAGTGAAGATTCGATGTATCGATTCGCAGTCCGCCCCTGACGCCACAGCTCGACTTCTGTAGCCTTGAAGTAGGCGAGCACGATGCCGCTCTGATGCGAAAGGGCGAAGTGGTCGTTGACGATTTTGTTCCGCGTCATCCAGGCCAAAGGAGGAATAAGGACGCCCGAGAGCAACAGCAATGATGCCACCGTCGCTTGTTGCGACGTGGTGACGTGGTGATTTGGCGATTTCCCGCCGGCCGTTCGCGCGGCAAAGAATTGGCCGGCGACAACGAAGAACGGAATCAGGATTGCGCCAGGCCAGATGAGCACGAGAAAACCCGTCAGGAGTCCCAAAACGCCATAGTGCCATAGGATGGCACTTTCTCTCGCTCGTTCCCAGGCCCACCATGTCATAAGCAGTGCCAAGGTGAAAAACGTCGTGGAGAGCAGCCAGAACGCATAGAAGAGGTGATATGGTTCCAGCAGGAAAATCAGTGAAACGATCATGGCACGACGCGGCGACATGCGCCGCACCGCGATCTTCAAGAAGATCAACACACTGAGGATGGCCGTCAAATGCTGGACGACAATCAAGGCGGTGGGGGATTCACCCACGAGCATCATTGCGCCCGCAAGGAACAGCGGATAACCCGGCGTGCGCCAAGTGTCCGGCGAGTAGGGGGGCTCGACATTCTGGCTGAACTGGCCGTGGTGAACGATGTTGCGGGCGAGGGCGTAATATTCGCCGCAGTCGAGCGAATTGAACGCGTAGGCATCGATCTGCCCCGAACGAAAGTGCACCCACGCGATGGCGCCCGCATGAACGACGAGCGCTGCGACAACGACTGTCCCGGACTGACGGCTCGACCGCATGACGAAAGTGTAGGGGCTATGCGATGACGCGAAAACGAGGTCGTTTATGGGTTGTTTGATAGAATCCCTCGTGGATCACGATTGGTAGAGCGCACACACCGCCCCGGCCGGGTCGCGGATCACGCAAACCTTGCCGCCGCCCAAAAATTTGGGTCCCGACACAATCGATCCGCCATTGGACTTGCAAACTTCGGCCGCCTTATCAACGTCTTCAACGATAATGTAGATGAGCCATTGTGGAGGCATGTCGGCGTTAGGCCCGCGTGCATGACAGATGCCCGCCACTGCCTCCTTGCCGCCCGGCGGGATCATGCTGAAGTCGCTGTACCCGCCCATCTCCACCGGCTCCGCCCGCCAGCCCGCGACCATCGCGTAAAAGTCGCGCACTTTTTCCGCATCGGGGACGGTCAAATCCTGCCAGCCAATCGTTCCTGGGTTCATTTGAATTTGCCTTCTGACAGCACTGTTGCTCTTTCGCCGACGCTGTTCAGGATTTCTTTTCGATTCGTGCCCAGGTGTCTTTGAGCGTTACCGTTCGATTGAACACCGGGCGATGATCCGTCGAATCGGGATCAACGTTGAAATAGCCGACGCGTTCGAATTGATATTGCGTTCCAGGCGCAGCGCCGCGCACAGACGGCTCGACCCATGCCGGCGCAATCACTTGCATCGAGTTTGGATTCAGCTGCGCTTTCCAGTCCGGGGCCGCGCCGGCCTCCATCAATCGATTGCCCAACTCGCCGGCTTCGGGCTGGTCGAGCAGCAGATGCTCATGAAGCCGAACCTCCGCCGCCACGGCTTGTTCCGCCGCCACCCAGTGCAGCGTCGCCTTGACCTTGCGTCCATCGGGCGCGTCGCCGCCGCGAGTGGCCGGGTCGTACGTGCATCGCAACTCGACAACTTCGCCACTGCCCGGGTCCTTCACCACGCTGATGCACTTAATGAAATACGCGTACCGCAGACGCACTTCGACGCCCGGGGACAAGCGGTAATACTTCGGCGGCGGCACTTCGCGAAAATCATCCTGCTCGATGTACAGCACTTTCGAAAATGGAACTTTCCGTGTTCCCGCCGATTCGTCTTCAGGGTTGTTCACCGCGTCGAGATGCTCGACTTGGCCGTCGGGATAGTTTTCGATTACGACGCGCAGCGGCTTCAGTACAGCCATCACACGCAGCGCAGACTTGTTGAGCGAATCCCGAATGCATGATTCTAGCAACTGAACGTCCACGGTGCTGTTGAACTTGGCCACGCTGATGCGGTCGCAGAACTCGCGTATAGCATCCGCCGGAAAACCTCGCCGGCGCATCCCAGCAATGGTCGGCATGCGCGGATCATCCCACCCGCTTACCAGCCCACAGTTGACCAATTCCAACAGCTTGCGCTTGCTCATTACCGTATTGGTCAGTTCAAGGCGGGCGAACTCGATTTGCTGGGGATGATGAATCTTCGGCCCCCACACGCTGCTCTCCCCGCGCCCCTCGTTGATGGCGTCGATGAACCAATCATAAAGCGGGCGATGATCCTCAAATTCCAGCGTGCAGATCGAATGCGTGATGCCCTCGATGGAATCCTCCAGGCCATGCGCCCAATCGTACATGGGATAAACGCACCACCTGTCCCCCTGACGGTGATGCGTCGCGTGCAGAATCCGGTACATCACCGGGTCGCGCATGTTCATATTCGCGTGGGCCATGTCGATCTTCGCACGGAGCGTTCTTGACCCATCCGGAAATTCACCCTTCCTCATCCGGTCGAAGAGTTCCAGATTTTCGGCCACGCTGCGATCGCGGTTGGGACTTGGCCGGCCCCGAAGCGTGAGAGTCCCGCGGTACTGGCTGATTTCCTCACCGCTCAAATCGCAGACAAATGCCTTGCCCTTCTTGATCAGCTCGAGCGCCCATTCATACATCTGAGGAAAGTAATCCGAAGCGAAGAACAGACGGTCCTCCCAATCGGCTCCCAGCCAACGGACATCCCTTTGGATGGACTCGACATATTCTTCTTCTTCGGTTGTGGGGTTCGTGTCATCGAAGCGCAGGTTGAACTTCCCTTCGAACCGCGTCGCGATCCCGTAATTCAGGCAGATCGACTTGGCGTGGCCGACGTGGAGATAACCGTTGGGCTCCGGCGGGAAACGGGTTTGCACGCGTCCGGCCCATTTGTTGGTGCGAAGGTCCTCCGCGACGATCGTGCGGACAAAATCCAGCGACCGCTCGCCGCCAACATGCTCTTCTCGATTCTGGCTATCTCGCTTAGCGATGCTCATGGCTTGCTTCTACCGATTGCCTGGTCTTCGTAATGCTCATAGCCCGGAAAAACCCTTGATTATTTGGAACTAACTGTATCGAAGCAGCGTTCTTTATCAAACATTGGGCTTGCAATGCCTATCTGAATTTGGTTTAATGAAGTGTCCCGGAGTTATCGGCATTTTCAAGCAACGCAGGGCGAGGGGGAGGAAGAATGCATTTCACGCGAAGCGGCTTTCTACTTGGGCTAACCATATGTGCATGGGTTTCCCAATCGGCATGGGCTTTTCGAGGGGGGCCTCCATCGGGGCGAACCGGCGGTCCGGCAAACGGTGGCTCAACCTGCCGCTCCTGTCACGGTAGTACCATCGGAACCGGCTCGGTCGAGATTTTGGGTGCTCCGGACAACTATCAGGCCAATGGCGTCTACGATCTTGCCGTCCGAGTTTCAGACCCGACCAAACTTGGCGCCGGCTTTCAGATCAGCGTCGAGGACTCGACTGGCAATCACATCGGGACGCTATCGCTGATCGATCCGGCGAACACTCAACTAAACACGGCATTCTACGTGGACCAAACCTTTGATGGTGTTGCCGCAGCCGTTTCCGGCTGGGCAGCCAACGGCAACTCCGCCAGTTTCCCGGTGCGTTGGACTGCTCCTTCCACTGACATGGGCACGGTCACGTTTTGGGCCGCAGGAAATGCCATCAACAACAACTTTTCTTCAACCAGCGACATTATCTATCTCACCAGCAAATCAGCCAGTTTTGCGTCGGTTCCGGCCGTTTCAACCTGGGGAATAGTCGTCTTGATTCTGTCTCTGATGATCGGCGGGACGATCGTTGCGACAGGCCGTCGCCCGGTGCTGGTCCCAGTGCGAGCCGATTGAAATCGACGGTCACGAAACTCCGGCATCAGCGGTGGGGACCATCACCTGGTACGGGCGTTCTCGAACTCGGCGATTTTTTGCAAGCGCCGATCGTGCCGCCCGCCTTCGTAGTCCGTTCGAATCCAAATGTCCACCACCCGCCGCAGCAGCTCGTCGCCCAGCAAGTCCGCCGGAATGCACAAGATATTCGCGTTGTTATGCCGCCGCGACATCTCTGCAGTTAGCTCATCGTGACAAAGAGCCGCCCGAATGCCCGAAACTTTGTTCGCCGAGACTGACATCCCGATGCCTGTTCCGCAAAACAAAATCCCGCGATCGCACTGCCCGGTCGCCACCACTTTTGCACCCAAAAATGCATGATCCGGGTAATCGCAGCTGGCCGAACTGTTGCAACCGAAATCCTGAACCGTATGACCACCCGCCGTCAAAAATGACTTGATGAGTTCCTTGGCACGGAATCCGCGGTGATCACTGGATAATGCGATCTTCATATTGCCACCTCTTGGAGACGCTCGCGCAAACCGCGCTCAATGATTTGGGCACATCGATCGTATTCTTCGTCGGCCAGACCCACCGGGTCATCGACATCGTCCGAATCCAAAAGCAAACTCGTCTTGCTCTCCGCCCAGGGGGCCATGCTCAGCACGTCTTCCCGGTGTTGTTGCGTCATGACAAAAACATGATCTGCCTGTTGGATGAGTTCCGGCGTCAATGCCGTGGACGCATGACTCGATAAGTCCACTCCGCGCTGGGCCATGGCTTTCAGTGCTCCGGAGGTCGCCGGACCCGCACCTCCCAATGTTCCGGCAGATCCCACTTTGATTCCATGCCGCTCGAGCTCGCTCACCGTGCACCCCAACTGCTCGGCCAGCAGCTTGCGGGCAAGACCCGCAGCCATCGGGCTGCGGCAGGTATTGCCGGTGCATACAAAAAGAATCTGCACCAACGCCAGCCTCTCGATGATTCCCGCGTCCAGCACGCCTTCGCGGACCAATTGGTAGCCGCTGTTCGTCACCCGCACGATGGTGGACGCCCGCGAATAGCGAGTTCGCCCCGCATCCACGAGCAAATCAAACTTGCCTTCCAGCCCTTGCAAAACCTCGTCACCGGTTCGAGGCGGCGGCTCCCCCGCCAGATTCGCACTGGCCGCCACGACGGGACCCTCCGCGCTCCCCAAAATCGCCTGGCAAATCGCGTCGTCGGGACATCGAAGACCAACAACACCGTGGTAGTAAATTGTGCCCTTCGCCTCGGGTTTCTCCATCAAAATCGGCGTCGTCTCCGGGTCTTTTTCGTCGAGCATAATCGTAAGCGGTCCGGGCC
>JBKJYI010000231.1:0-2852 GCA_046715855.1 Phycisphaerae bacterium | reverse complement strand
CTGCAACATCGCGGCGTCCCTGAGTCTCGCGTGGATCCCCGAGTCAACCAGAAAGTGTACCAACCGGGTGATTTGGAGCCAGCGAATGGGAAACGCGCAAAAAATGTCACTGGGAAGGTGGGAAAGGGTAAAAGAGGTAATTGGGGATGCTTCTTTTTTTATCGGATTTTTCTTGCTCGAACGCCCGATATCTGGGAGATTGCTGTTCTCGTAACAGTCCACTTAACCGACCCGTCCCCCCATGGGTCGGTTCCCCCAAGGCCCGGTACACCCCACCGGGCCTCTTTTTTTGGTTTGAAGAGAAGGGGGGTCTCTGATGGGAGCGCGGCCAGCCTTGATGAACGCCGAAGGAGTTATTTCCCTGAGCGCTTGTCTCGATTGCTCCAGCGGGCACGACGCGGCGTACTGATTGGAGGCGACTGGAGTGCAGGGCCATAGTGGGAGCCTGCTTGGGCTTCCTCTTTGGTATTTTCATCAGGCGATGGGGCGGGACTCTTTTGAGCCAAAGTAGAGTCGTGAGGGCAGGGCCTTTCGGTTCGAATCGCCGCAAGGACATTGTCCAGGGCTTCGAAGTCATTGCGCCAGTTCAGCGTGCGCTGGTCGGGATTTGTCGTCTGCGGCTCCATTGGAGTAGAGCGTTCCGCATTGCCGGCCCCATGATCTTTCTGGCACTGGATCTCGTTGCGGATGATCTGAAGAGAAATTTCCATCTCGTCCATCGTCCTCATGGTTTTTTGCCCATGGGCGCTAATGGACGACGTTGAAACCGCTATCGATTCCAGCTCCAGCGGCTTGGTTTCACTGGTTCCCAAGACCAGCGTGACTTCTTCGCTTGTTGGCGCCGGCGGGCCCATAAGGGAGGCGAGCACTTGATTCGGTTCCGATTGAACCGGACCTGGCAGTTCAGTGACTTCTTGAACATTCGACTCGGCACTCCGCAGTTCGTCCGTGACCTTCAACGCATTGGCCATGTCCGAAAGGGTCAGGTCCCATCGCAGCGGCTCTGTATGTTGGACAAGACCCACCGGCTCAGGATTGGCTTGGACGGTGGGAGCGGGAACCGCCGGCTCGGTTTGGATTCGTTGGTCGCTAGGCTCGATAGAGGCGCCCATCGTAGTACGGGCCGTCGGAGTCTCTTTTTCGGCGGCTGCCTCTTCCTGGGCGACGACGGAGGCTGGCGTTGGGCCCTGTTCCGTCACCGGATTGGTTTGGGCCTTAGGCATCGAAATCAATTGGTCGATGAGCGCGCCGAGATCGACAAACGGCGCAGGCGCAAGCGGCGGGACAACGGCATGCCCGGTCGTGGCGGGAGCCGGCGGGCCGGTCTGCGTGGCATGGTCTGGCACTACTGGATCGGTGACCGCAACAGTCGAAGGCGCCGTTGCCGCCGCGGTAATCTTGCGTTCGACCTGAACCAGTTGCCGCTGGGCAGCATTGAATTCGGGGTTGATGGTCAGCACGTGGCGGAAAGACTCCAAAGCCTGGGCATGCCGGCCCTGGGCCCGCTGGAGCAACCCGAGATTGTAATAGGCGTCCGGCTCAGGGAGCACCTTGCGGAAACTCTCGACGGCTTGCTCGTCGCGCTGCGTGCGACCCAGAAGGAGACCTAGATTGATGTGCGCTTGAGCGAGCCTGGTATCCAGACGGACGGCCTCGCGAAGGTGACGCTCGGCTTCGGCCCAGCGCTCCACGTAGAGCAATTCGAAGCCGAGGTTATTTCGCAATATCGCACTGGCGGGCTTGAGTTCGACGGCCTTCGCGAAGGCGGCGACCGACTCTTCATGCTGCCCGGTCACGCTTAGCATCAGCCCGAGGCGTGCGTAGGCGGCAGTATACCCATGATTGACCGCGATGGCCTTGCGATACTGATCGATCGCCTTTTCGGGCGAGCCTTGCTGCTCGAAAATCCGGCCCGCCGCGTAGTTGGTCTCCGGCAGAATGCGCGGGGCCTGAGGCGCTTCCTGCTTGCGGTTCGACCCGCGCGCCGAAGCTCCGGCCTTGAGTTCCGGATGGCGGGCGTATCCGTTTTGCTCGCGAGTCTTTGCGCATCCTCCCGCAAGAATCGCGGCCACCGCGAAAAGACATACTCGTTTCATTGCTTTCATCATGTCCTCCTTATCGTCCCGCTGAAGACGCCGGGGCCATGAACCCAGTGGTCGCGGCGCCGGCACTTGGATTTACAGTTCCTTTGGCTTCAATGACCAGGGCCCGGCTGGCAGGCATGCCGCGTCCACGGGAGAGGCCCGTTTCGACCTTCACACGATCCATGTCGGTGCCAGAGACGGTGAGGTACTCCCGCACGTGGGCCAGCCGTTGATTCACCAGGACGGCGTCGGCGATATCGGTCTGATAGCGAACCGTGCCGCCGTAGGTATTGAGCAGGGGGGCCATGCGATTGAGCCGGGCGACGCCGGTCCCGCTGATTTCGCCGGTGTGCGGGACGAAATGGAAGTCGGCCAGGCTCATGTCGTGGAGAATGGCGTTGTCCACCATGTCATCGAGATGCTGGCCGTAATTGCACTTGGCGCGGTCCATATGCGACTGATGCAACTGGTTGGCGGTCATGTCGCCGCACGGGCCGTGACAGGCCATGTTCGTGATGGCGAGCGTTGCGGGAATTGCTGCGGTCAGGATGCGTAAACGATTCTTATGGGACATTTCGATTTCTCCTTGCCGGCCTCGCGGACCATGAAATTTCCGGATCAAAACGCCTTGGGGGCGGGTAGACGCCGCGGCGACTGATGTTTATCGAACGGCAGGGTCCGCAACCTTTGTTATTTATCGGGCGACTCAAGGTGTGAAATGCTGCGTAATTTCATCCTACTGGAAAGAATAGTTGCGGTTGCCCATTG
>JBKJYI010000230.1:0-2965 GCA_046715855.1 Phycisphaerae bacterium | reverse complement strand
TCAGGCGTGTTCGAGCTCTTGACGTCAGCCGTGGATGACAGCGGCGTGTACCCAATCGATGTAAAGGGCAGTCTTACCGGAGAGCCCAATGCCGAAGATGTTGAACAGGTCGCAGCGGCAATTCTTCGGATCGCGGCAAATCCAGTGGATGCGAACAGAAGGGCCGCCGTGTTGTGCGACCACCTGGCAAACAAGTGGACATGGTCCCACTGTGCGCGAACGGCCTTGAAGGCCTGCGGCCTTCCGACACGTCCAGAAGTGACAACCACGCGGTCATGAAAACGCGCCGATCGCCCCACTATGCGTCTTGCGCACAGTGCCGAAAGCAAAGCACGCTCCCGTCTCGACCCCTGACACTAATTGGGGTTGGCGATCACGCAACTACCGTCAGTCGTTTGAGCAATACACGGATGTAGGCGGTAGCCCTGTTTCAAGATGATCCGTCTTTTCCTCCGATTTTTGCCTGGAACTTAAGTGTACTTGTATTCGTTCTTGACACCAGTCCTTATGGCGCACACCATTACGCCTCATAGCTTTGAGGATACTTCTTTTATGCATCCCACGGAAAAGTATATGAGCAAGCTATTTACTGCCCTCCTAATCTGCGTTTTTTCGGCGTCCTGTACTTCTGTTCGGTACCAACCAGACGAGGGGGGGATTTCACAAAGAGGCTTTCGCTATTACGAGCCCGCCTGGTTCATTCTGGCATACGTGAACGGAGATGGAGAACTTAAGGTCGAGAGCTTGGTTCTGCCGGATCAGACTAAGATTATGTCAGTCGACCCTCAAGTTTTCATGGCTGAGGGAACAGTGGAATTGAGGTTCAAGAACGGAATGCTGGTAGGGGCAGATGAAAACCTTGACGCCACGCGCGTGCCCAAGGCTGTCATCGCAGCCGCCGAACAAGTTATAAGTGCTTATTTGAAATCGGGATTGGCGGATCAAAGAACTAGTAAGCTTCATATTCATGGCCCTTATTTGTTCAAGCTAGTTGCTGACAAGAATGGAACCTCGAAACTGATTGGCGATGGTGGAGTCGAACTAATGGTCGACCGGCCACTTCCAAACGAAGAGAAAAAATCTTCAGCAGGAGAAGCAGCGCCACCGCCAAATAGCAATCCCGGTCCAACTGGCAATCCGAAGGATAACAAATGAACCAACTGTTGCGTAGGAGTCGCTTAGTGTTTGTGACGGCATTCGCGGCGCTGCCAAGCTGCGCAAATTTGACTTCCATACGCGTGTCGGATTCACAAAACGGCCGGCGCTATTACTTGCCCAAACCTCTTGTCTGGGTCATGCCCGATGGAAGGGGTGGAATTACTGCCCAGATTATATATGTGCCCGACCCTACGCGCGTTTACGCCGTTGATTCCAGTGTTGTGATGGCCAAGCATACCCTTAACGTTGAAATCATCGATGGAATGCTCCAAAAGGTCTCGTATGTGTCAAACACCGCGGATGTCGCCGTAGCAGCTGCGGAGAGCCTGGGAAAGCTCGGTGTCTCTGGGGTTGAGGCGCTCAAAGCAAAGGAAGCGGCCAAGGAATTAGAAAAGACCGAACACGACGCAGCCATCGCTGATCTCGACACAAAAATTAAGGCGGCCGAGACCGAGTTACAAGAAGCACGGGCGGCTCAAGTCGCTGCCGAACAGAGTCTTGCAAATTTTGATCGCTTCAATCCGTCCGTTATTTCCGACAATCACCCCGACGTACTAAAAGAGCGAGTCAGGCTTAATGATGGCCTACGCGAAGCGGTGCGACGTCGTGACGATTTCAAAGCGGCGTTGGACTACGAAAAGGCAACCGCAGCACGCCCACAACAGGATTTCGAAGCAAGGAACAAGGTTCCACCTGATCTCGGCAGTCCGCAATGGACTGAGTACCAAGTGATCCTGCAGCGACGCCGGGAACGTGAACGGGAACTTGAGGATCAGCTTGCCGGACACGAAGCGGCTGTTCGAGCGGCGCAGCGAAACTTGGAAGACTTCGATGCTGCTCACCCCGGAACAAATCGCCCTGACACCTCTACTCTTCTTACCGATCAACAAGGACTCGGCGACGCCGTCAGCCGGGCACGCCATCGAGTCGCCAACGCAGAGGCCGAACTCCGACGTCTCCGAACACAACATGCTCAACTTCTAGGTACGGTGGGCTCGCTCGTGGGGGCCTTGGGAATCCCAACTTCGCCCGTTGCTCTGATGGATATCTTTGCATCAAACGCCCCCGCCACAGGCAGCGGCATTGCTGACATGCCTAAGCGTATCGACAATGCCGCGAGCGTCATTTTCGAACGTCGCCTCCCCGGCCCTGCGATTCTCGATATTCAACAGATCCCACGTCGTACCGAGAATGGCCAAGAGAAAGAAGCCGAACTCAAGCTTGAACCGCTGAAGTGGCCCCCGATCAAAGGGATACAGCCAAATGCCGACCAGCTATTACCGGAAACTACGATCAAGCCCCGATCTTTGCAGGATGCTGAGGCGGTCTATTCGAAGGCTGATGCGGCCGTCAAGGATTTCGAAACGATCCACAGACTATCCCAAGATAGCCTGGAGTCATACACCAAGCTTCAAGAGACAGTTGCCGTGGCGGCACGGACCCTGAGGGCCTTTGAGGCTGAGTATGAATACGAGAAATCGAAACGAGGCCGTGAGCTCGATCTCTTCCGCGCTGCCAACCCCGACGTCAAACCGACGGATTTGAAGTTGATTGAGCTTACGCGCAACCGGATCGAGGCGCTTCACGAACTTGAAAACGACTTTAGCACAAGACGGACGGCGCTGAGAGAGGCACAGACGAAACTCGACGAATTCGTCATCAAGCCGGAAAATACTGCATTCACCGTACCTGACCGAATCACTAGTTATAAGGATTTGTGGAGCGCCCAGACCGCCGCACGCCTCCGTGTGCAAAGAATTGCAGATCACTTCGCGCTTCCCTCTGAACTTTACAGAAGTCCTTCTTC
>JBKJYI010000229.1:0-2874 GCA_046715855.1 Phycisphaerae bacterium | reverse complement strand
CCTGCGGATCCTCAAACATCCCGCTCGAAAGCGTCTCGGTGTACGCTCGAATATTGGTCAGCGGCGTCCGGAACTCGTGCGTAATCTGCGCAATAAATTCGTCGCGCGCCTTCTCCGCCCGCAATTGCTGACTCACATCGCGAATCATCACCACGCACTCGCCCGTGTGCCGCGGACCCTGCAAAGGCAGCAGCCACACGCGGTAAGAACTCTGGTCACGACCCGCCTCCTCACCCCCCACCTCGATCAATTCCACTCGCGACTCGAACCGGCTATCAGGCTGCAGCGACAACCGAATCAATTCGAGAATCATTTCCCCCACACCGTCCGCCTTCGCATCCTGCAAAAGCGGCCTCTTGCACTCCTGCGGCTTCCACCCCATCAAACGGCACGCCGTCGAATTCAAATAATCCAGCCGCGACTCATCCACGACGTGAATGATCCCGTCCGGCAGCGCATGCAACGCCTCCGCCAAAGCCCCCCCGCCCGAGCGCTGCAACACCTTGGTCAACTCCTCGTCGGCCTTCTTCTCCCGGAACGAATGCAGCAGCCCCTCGGTCATATCCACCAGCTGGTTCCACGACTGCGTCACCGCGTCCATCTCATCCCCAATTCGCAGCGACCCAATCTCCTGCTCCAAACGGTCTCGATGCGACTCCAAACGATGAGCGATCCGCGAAACCCCGCGCAGTTGCTCGCGCAAGCATCGATACGTCACAAACAACGCCCCTAGCACCAGGAGCACAATCCCCAACGTGGCCGCATGGTGAACCAATTGATTGCTACTCGGCGGCATCCTCGGAAACACCGCTTCCACAAATAGACCATTCGCAACTTTCTGAGCCGTTGCAGATTCATCCAACCCCGGAATCGACTCTTCGGTCTGCGAACTTCCAAATGTTCTTGCTCGCGCGGATCGCACCCCAATCGGTGCCCGGACCATCCACGTCTGCTCCTGACCAGCCTCGTCAGCAAGCAGGAACGTCTCCATGCCCAGCAGCCCAGTCACGGCCTCGCCTTGCGACGGTGACGCCCGACCCACCTCGCCTGCATCGGTCGAACATTGCACTTCTCGAGCCGCACCACCAACGACGCGCACCACCTTGGCGGGCACATTGACCGCAAATTCCTTCAGCACTCGGCCGCACCCCGCCAGCCGGCCATCCTTCGAAGAATTTGCGCCCAGCGCGCTCAGCCGGTCGGCGAGCAACTTCACCGAGTACGCCGAATTCTGATGGAACTGCGCTGCCCCCTCCTGCCGCGTGGCCAACAGCGCATATCGACCCACCGAAATCAACCCCACGAAATAGATCAGCACCATCGAAAGCCCGAACCAGCGCGGAACTTCCTCGGCCGTCAAAAACCTGCGACAGGATGCAAAAATACTGTTCACCCCGATCCCCTTTTTGCGTGTAGACACATTCAAAATGATTATCGAGTGCGACGGCTTCGGCCTTCACTAGCCCCACCGCGACGCACTTAGCCCGATATTGGAGCTGGTAGGGTTTCCAGAGAAGGGTGCCATGCCCAAGCCCAGCCTTATCGGGCGCCGGCATGAATCGAACGGACATGGAGGCGTTTCGCCTGGCCATGCCACCTTTTAACATTCAAACCATAGCAGTACTCGATATTACAAGGTGTCATCGTCGCCGTTCCCCTTGTCCCCTTGGGTGCTGAGGACGACCAAGGCGGGAGTCCGAAGGGGTGAGGGCTGGTTTCCATCGTTCGCAACTTACCCGCCCCGCGTTATCGGAGCAGGGCGACAGAGAGGGATCAGGCTTAGGGCAGAAGTCCCGTTAGGGACGGCATGATAATAGCCCAGCATTTCAAATGCTGGGAATGGAAAGGCCACATCTCCCTTGAGTGCCATAGGCACGACTGATTAGTGGTTCGAACCGCGCGGATAATTTCCGGGACTTGCATCACACTCTATACCCTATCCCCTACACCCTATAACCTACCCCCATGCTCCGCCGCTACGCGCGCCAAATCCTCTACGACAAAATCGGCGTCGCCGGCCAGCAAAAACTCGCCCAATCCCGCGTAGTACTCTTCGGCTGCGGCGCACTCGGCACCGTCATCGCCAACACCCTCGTCCGAGCCGGCGTCGGCTTCCTCCGCATCTGCGACCGCGACTTCATCGAGTACGACAACCTCCAGCGCCAAGTCCTCTTCGACGAATCCGACATCGCCGCGAATCTCCCCAAGGCTCAGGCCGCGGCCAATAAGCTGCGCATCATCAACTCCGAAGTGACCATCGAGCCCCACGTCATCGACGTGAATCCCACCAACATCGTCGAGCTGGCCGACGGCGCCGACTTGCTCCTCGACGGCACCGACAATTTCGAAACCCGCTTCCTCATCAACGACCTGGCCGTGCAATCCCGCCGCCCCTGGATTTACGGAGCGGTGATCGGCGCGACCGGCCTGTGCATGACCGTCGTGCCCGGCAGGACGCCGTGCCTGCGGTGCGTATTCGAAGAAGCCCCCCCGCCGGAAATGAACCCGACGTGCGACACGGCCGGTGTCCTCGGCCCCGCGGTCAACGTGGTCGCCAGCCTCCAGGCCGTCGAAGCGATGAAGCTGCTCATGGGCCGCATCGACGAAATTAATCCGCACCTCGTCCACCTCGACGTGTGGACAGGCCGCATGATGAACATGAATGTCGACTCCGCCCGCCAGGCCGGCACCTGCCCATGCTGCGCCCGCGGCGAGTTCGAATTCCTAAACGGCAAACACGCCGGCCTCACCACCACCCTCTGCGGCCGCGACGCCGTTCAGATCAGCCCCCCCCCTCGCGGCGACCACCCTCTCCCCCTGGGAGAGGGGCAGGGTGAGGGCGCACAATTCCCTCTCCCCTCGGGAGAGGGCAGG
>JBKJYI010000228.1:0-3772 GCA_046715855.1 Phycisphaerae bacterium | reverse complement strand
GGTGTTTGACGATGGCCAGGCCCAGCCCCAACCCTCCGGCGAATTTCGTGGTGCCGGGCATTTCCGCCTGGCGAAACCGTTCGAAGAGGTGTTTTTGGAATTCCGGGTCGATGCCCGGTCCCGAGTCGCGCACTACGATCTCGACGGAGTGATCAACATCGCTGAGGCCTACTTCCACCTTGCCTCCGGGCGGGGTGAACTTCACCGCGTTGGAGAGCAGGTTGGCGACGATCTGCTGGAGGCGCTGGGGGTCGGCCAGGACGGTGCTGACCACCTGCTCATAGTTCCGTACGAGCTGCACATTATTTGCCTCGGCGGCGGGGACGAACATTTCGATGGCGGCATCCACCACCTGGGGCAGATCGACATTCTGCAGGTCGAGCTCCATCTTGCCGGCGGAGATGCGGCTGATATCGAGCAAGTCGCTGATCATGCGAACCTGCATCTTTGCCGCAGACTCGATTCGACCCAGTCCCTCCTTAAACGCTTCGGGATCGGCTTTTTCGCTGGACTTGAGGACCTTGGTCCAGCCCAGCACGGCGTTGAGCGGGTTGCGCAGCTCGTGGGAGAGCATGGCCAGAAACTGGTCCTTGGTGCGGTTGGTGGATTCCGCCTCGGTTCGTGCGAAGCGCTCCGCGTCCGCCAGACTCTTTTCCCGCTCCGTGGCGGCATGTAAGACAGTGACGTCCTGCAGCGCAAGCAAGATGCAAGGGTCGCAATCTGCTTTGGCGAGACGCCGTACGCGAAGGAAGTAATGCCTTTCGGTTCCACCCAGAGTCATTTGGACGGGCATCTGGTCAATGTTGACGGCCTTATCGGAGACGCGATAGATGGCGTCTCGCACCTGGGGCGTGTCCCATACCGCGCCGTGAAGCTCGAAAAAGGGCTTGCCGTGGATGGCATCGCAATCGACGTCAAAAAGTTTACAGTAAGCCTGGTTGACGGAAACGATCCCAAATTGCGAATCGAGCATGACCAGGGGATCGAGCAAAGTGTCCACGATCTCATGGACCAGATTGGTCGCTTCCCTGCTCTTTTGGCCGGCTTTCTTGGCCTCATCGATGTCCTGCAGGAGGACCACAGCGCCGTCGAGCTTGTTGTCGGTGGTGCGATAGGGGTTGATCCGCAGCAAATGCCAGCGGCCCTGGCGGTCGGTGATTTCGACCTCGTAGGGGATGGCGTCGGCGATGACCCGGCGAATGTGTTTCTCCAGATCGGGCATGCCGAATCCGGTGCGGATGTCCATGAAGGAGCGGCCCATGTCGGTGGGGAGGAGATTGAAATACTTCTCCGCAGAAGGGGTGAAGCGACGCAGGCGAAGGTCGGCGGTGAGCATGACGATGGGAGTCCGCATGCTGGTGATCAGGTTGAGCAGGTCGTCGGTAAGGTGGCTTAGTTCCAGATTTCGAACGTTGAGTTCCTGGTTGACGGTGTTGATCTCTTCGTTGGTGGATTCCAACTCCTCCTTGGCGGTCTCGAGCTCTTCGTTGGTGCTTTGCAACTCCTCATTGGCCGACATCATTTCTTCATTGGCCGCCTTTAGCTCTTCGGACACGGTCTCCTCGCGCTCGACGACCGATTGGACGTAGTCATGGGCCGCGGCCAGCTCCTCCCTGAGCAGTTGAATTTCCTGATCGACCTTGTCGGATGCCGGGCCGGGAGAAGGAGCCGGCACCGGAGGAACAGAAGCGTCGCAGGGCTGAAAGATCACCAAAAATGATTCGATGGCGCCATGCCGGGGCCGAATGGGAATGATTTCCAGGTCCACCCGATCCGTAGTTTTCTCGCCCGCCCTCACCTGGGCCTTCACCACTTTTTGCCCTGTTTGGGCCACTTCGGTGATGCCCTTTTGAATCTCGTGCGAAAGGCTCTGCCGGGCCATGGTCCTGATGTTCAGCTTGGCTTCGCCCTGGGGAGGCTCGAGCCAGGGGCTGGTGCGGCCGCGAAATTGCAGAATTTCCAGGTCCCGATTGATCAACACTCCGCCAGGGGAGAAGCGCTGCAAGAGAATCCGGTCCGCCTCTGCTTTGAGATCGACCTTGCTGAGCGTGGCAGGCTCATTTCGTGGCGTCTGAGTTTCACTTGCGTGGGGGGCGACAGGGGTGTGAAAGCGCCCCAGAGCGTGCGAGTGGACAGCGGTTCGCGCGAAGACGCGGTGCTTCTTTTCCACGGGACAAAAGAGGTTTGAAAATTCGCCGACGGACTCGGAAGGCCCCAACACGAGGAAGCCGGGCAGGTTGAGCGCATAATGAAAAATGGGAATGATTTTTTTCTGAGCGGGCGGGGCAAGGTAAATGAGCACGTTGCGGCAACTGACGAGGTCCATGCGCGAGAAGGGCGGATCGGCGATCAAATTTTGCCGGGCGAAGACGCACATTTCCCGGATGCTCTTGATAATTCGATACCCGCCCGCCTCATGGGTGAAAAATCGCTGCAAACGATCCGGCGAAACCTCCGCCTGGATGCTTTCGGGGTAAACTCCGGCGCGGGCTATGCGCAGCGCGAAGGGGTCGCTGATGTCGGAGGCGAAGATCTGCACCGGCGGCTTTACCGAATGTCGATCCAGGTACTCCATCAAAGTCATCGCCACGGAATAGGTTTCCTGGCCCGTCGAGCACCCGACAACCCAGATGCGGATGGTGTCGCCGGTTTTTTTGGAAGCCATGATATCCGGAAAGACTTTTCGCTTGAGGATTTCAAACATTTCCGGATCGCGGAAGAAGCTGGTGACGTTGATGAGCAAGTCGTGAAAAAGAGCGTCGGATTCGACCAAATCCTCGGTGACCACCTGGCCATACTCTTTCAGCGATTCGATCTTGCGGATCAGCATGCGGCGGGCGATGCGGCGGTGGAGAGTCGTGGATCGGTATTGGCCGAAATCGATATTGGTGCGGGTCTTCATCAACCCGATGATTTTCAAATAGTCGCCGTTTCCCTCCGGATATGGTTCGGTTGCAGCCTCTTCCGCGGGCGGGACGTCGAGGCTGAGCCAGGGACGGCGGGAAATGTGCCCCAGCTCGCCCGCGATCTGCCTGGGGTCAAGAACGTGGTCTACGTGCCCGCTTTGAACCGCACTCACGGGCATGCCGGTATGCTGCGCGGATTTTTCATCCTGGGCGAAGGTGATGCCGCCGGCGCCCTTGATTTCCCCCAAGCCTCGAGTCCCGTCGGTTCCCGTGCCGGAGAGAACGACACCGAAGGCCAAATGTCCCTTTTCGGCGGCGAGCGAACTAAAGAACAGATTCAGCGGCTGGGGGATGGCCTCGTTTTTGTCACGCGGCGAAAGATAGAGCTTGCCTTCGCGAATCACGACGGTCTTGTTGGGAGGGATGACGTAGACGTGATCGGGCTCGAGTAGAACGCCTTCGGTCACCGGGGCGACGGGCATTCGCGTCACCCGGGCCAGGAGCTCGGAAAGAAGGCTGTGCTGGTCGGGGGCGAGGTGTTGAATGACCACGAAAGCCATTCCGGTATCGGGAGGGAGCTCGCCAAAAAGAGTTTTGAGGGCATCGAGCCCGCCGGCGGACGCGCCGATACCGACTACGGGGAAGGAAGTTTCCTGGTCATTTAGAGAGGTGGCGTCAGCTTGTTGTTCTGGCGAGGTAGGCTTCGAGCGGGGCAAATATCACCTCTTAGCTCCGGGAAGGGAAACTCCCTCCACGTGCATGATTTACCGCGGACAGTTGAGCTGGCGATGCCCGAACGAAACTGCTGTCCTCGATACGAAGCGATTCCCCCCGCTTCGATTATCTGAAATTATACGGCATTTGCA
>JBKJYI010000227.1:0-3176 GCA_046715855.1 Phycisphaerae bacterium | reverse complement strand
GCTTATAAGCGTCATGTGTTGGACGCTGAGCCGACGGAATCACCGCTAGCTCTGCGGTTCGGAGCTTTGCGTATCGACCCGCGCGCTCAACGAGTTCGGCGTGGATCGACCAGGCGGTGTCCATTTGGCCCGCGTCGAGGCGGAAGCCTTTTCCGATTTCGATGACCAGTGCGATCCACGTTGCGGGATCGTATTCGATCCAGTGATCGGGAATGGGGGCAGCCGCCACGACTGGTGCGACCAACGGAGCGGCGGGGGGGGCTGGCGAAGCGGGCACTGGAATGGGTTGTGGTTGTTGAGCAGGCGTCTGTACATCGGCGGTTTGGATGGGGTCGTCTTCGAGCCCCCATTCGTCGGGCTTCCAGAGCCCTTTCGCCCAACGCTGATTCATTGCCTCGACGGCTTTTTGGCGCTTATGGAAGCCGGCCATGTCCTTTTGCAGGACGGACTTTTTCTCTTCGGGCAGCGCCGCCTCCAATTCGGCTGAGATTCGTTCGATGCTGGATTCAATTTCGTCGAAGAGAGGCTGGCCCGACTTTGCCCAACGGGCAATTTGCTCCGCGTTGTACGGTTTTCCTTGGGCGCGGCCTTGAAGCGCTTCCTGGGCCTGCTGCCACATCGCGGGTCCGTGCTTGATCAACATGGCGGCGGATTCGCGCATGACGGCGCGCTGGAACATGGTGGTCTGCTGAGGGGTGAGCCCGTAGCGGTTGGCGACTTCGTCGGAAAGGGCGGCGAAGCGGCCCGGCAAATCCCACGGGGGCAGCGATGCAATTCGCGACGCGACCTTCTTTGCGTATTGATCGGACTCGTCCGTCCAGCCGTTGCGTTCGAACACGCGGTCGAGCATCTGTACGAAATGCGGGGACATTTCGTCCCAATCAACGCCGGGGATGGGCTTTGAAAAATTCTCGAACATTGCTTCCGGTGAATTGGCATCGCTGAAATTGGGGCCGGTCGCCAGCGCATGCGACTGAGTTGAAATAAATGACAGAATCAGCAGCGTTGTGCGAATCGAAAATGACGGGCAGCGAAACATGGTGCATCTTTCGGCGCGGGTTTCAGGAGGCTCCGCAGTCATTGATTATAGCAACTTGCGATGCATGCGCCTGCGCGATCGAAAAGGTGATGGATTCTGGGCGTCCTAATGGTCACCCTGCCTGCGCGGTGGGAAAGGGGCTAAAAGGCGCGGCCGGTGATGAACTCGGCCAGGCGGACCAGCGACTGTCGGGCATCACTTTCGGGAAGGGGTTCGAGCTGCAACAAGGCCGAATCAACGTGCTTTTTGGCCCAGGAGACGGCGTAATCGATGCTGCCGGAAGCCTGCAACCTTTTAACTATTTCGGTAGGAGTTGCGGGGGGCGCGCCGTCAAGGACACGGGTAGAAATGGTTCGATGCGGCCCGTCGACGTGCTCGAGTGCGTGAATGAACGGGAGGGTCAGCTTCCCCTGAGCAAGGTCGCGGCCAAGGGTTTTGCCCACGACGTCGGCGTCCCCGATGAGATCAAGGACATCGTCCATGATCTGGAAAGCGATGCCTGCCTGTTCGCCGAATTCGTACATCGCCTTTACCGTGCTCGGATCCGCACCGGCCAGATGAGCGCCAAGTTCGCACGAGATGGCCGTCAGGGCGGCGGTTTTTCGCCGGACGATCTCGAGGTAATCGTGCTCGCTGAGTTCGAGGTCGCCGCGCCGCTGGTTTTGCATCAGCTCGCCTTCGCAGACGATGTTAGTGATCGCTCCGATGCGCCGCGAGGCCTGAGTTGAGGGTAGGCTGCTGCACAGGTGGAACGCGTGACTGATGAGATAGTCGCCCAGGAGCACGGCGGCGGTATTGCCTTCGGTCGCGGCGATGGTGGGCTTTTTGCGGCGGTGATCGGCGCCGTCGAGGACGTCGTCGTGGACAAGGGTGGCCATGTGCACCATTTCGACGACGGCGGCGACGGTGTGATGATGAGTCGTGATGCGGCCAGTTGCTTGTCCGGAGAGTAGCAGTAGGGCGGGGCGGAGCATCTTGCCCCGATACGATCGTACGGTGTCGCACATGTCGTTGACGAACGGAAGATCGCAGGAAAGCTCCTCGTCGAAGATGCGCTGTGCAGTAGCGAGGTCCTCGCGAATCGGCGCGTAGAGATCGACCAGCGAAAGAGATGGCGGCGCAAGTGTTGAGGTTTTCAGCGACATCCGACAAATGCTAAGGGAAGTACGACGGTCTTCCAGTTTGTTTCAAAAGTTTTGAAAAAGTGCGGAAGCAGAAAACAGGATGACTTTCGCTGTGTGCGCGAGGCAGTTAGCATGATGAACTCACAATATGCGATTATCGATCATCATTCCGGTTTACAACGAGCGGGCCACGGTGGAGGAGCTGGTCGCGCGGGTGGTGGCAGTCGATGTCGGCATGGACCGTGAAATCATCCTGGTCGATGACGACAGCACCGATGGCACGCGAGACGTTTACCCGAAGATCGCGACGCGATGGCCCGCGGAAAAAATCCAGATCAAGCTGCAGCCGGGCAATCGCGGAAAGGGGGCTGCCGTCCGTGAAGGATTCGCGCTGGCGAGCGGGGATATTGTCATGATTCAGGACGCGGATCTGGAATACGACCCGCGCGACTATCCCAAGCTGCTCCGGCCGATTCTCGAGGGGAAGGCCGACGTGGTTTACGGTTCGCGGTTTGTGGGGTCCGACTACCACCGCGTGCATCTGTTCTGGCACATGGTCGGCAATAAAGTACTCACCACTTTGTCGAACATGCTCACCAACCTCAACCTGACGGACATGGAAACTTGCTACAAGGTCATGCGGGCGGAGGTGGCGCGGACACTGAAGCTCAAGAGCGACGACTTTGCGATCGAGCCGGAAATTACGGCAAAAATCGCGAAGGGTCGCTGGCGGGTATTTGAAGTTGGAATCAGCTACGCTGGTCGCGATTATGCTGAGGGCAAAAAAATCGGGGCTAAGGACGGGTTCAAGGCGCTGTGGGCGATTCTTCGATTCCGCTTCTCTGATTAGTGCCCAAAGGAAGGCGGTCTCTCGCAGAGACGCTGAGGCGCAGAGTTTTATTGGGAGGCAGGGGATATTCGCTCCTCACACTTCATAACGAAACTGACGAAATCTATGGAGATGTTTCGATTTCACCAGCAACTGTTCCCCTCTGCGTCTCTGCGTCTCTGCG
>JBKJYI010000226.1:0-5170 GCA_046715855.1 Phycisphaerae bacterium | reverse complement strand
AGACCCTTCCACGACCCGATTGTGGGTGAGCGAGGGTATGCCGGGTGACGCGTTTCCTATCAATGCTTATCAGCCAATATGGTTTTCAAAAGTTGGAAGCATCGCCTACTTCTCCGCCTACGCGGATGACTCGGGCCAGGAACTTTGGCGAACCGATGGGACCCCTGCTGGGACCTATCTGGTCAAGGACATCAATCAACCCCTCTTTGTTACGGACGTTTATGGAGTGGGCTATTTCAACGCATGGGATGGAACAGCAGGCCGAGAGTTATGGAGGACCGACGGCACGGAAGCTGGCACCGTTATGGTGGCAGATATTTTTCCCGGACCCGGAGGGTCGAGTCCTTCTTGGTTCATCGCTACCAATGGAACACTGTTCTTCACAGCGAACGATGGGATTCACGGAAGGGAGCTTTGGGCCTTGAGCGTGCCCGAGTCCATCCCCGCCATATCTGGGATGCAGATTTTGGTGCTGATGGGCTGTTTAGCTCTGGCTGGGGTCGTGATAATCCGCCGTCTTAAACTTGGCCCCGAAACGGGTAGCATTTGACTAGGCCGTTACACGCGGTTTACAAAAAAGCGGCGGGCTGGCCGATAAACACGTCAGTGGGCTGCGGTTAACCCGGATTGTGCTTGATTTCACAGGGCCCTTCTGCTATCCTAGGTACGCGGTGGGGCATCCAGTCTAAGGTAATTTCGCTCCTACGGTTATCTCAATTGTTAGTCGTAGTGGCCGCCGGCTGACCGGCATACGTGCCGGGGAATGAGTCGGTGGTTTTTTTGACAGGACTGGTCAGTACCCAGTTTACGGTTAGGAAGTTAAACGGTTTCAGGGCATGGGGTTAGCTCCAATGCTCAGGGTTAGTGGTTTCAAGGGTTCGAGGTTTTTTACAGACGGTGAAGTGAAGTATGGAACGGCTTAGCAACATTCGGAATATCGGCATCTCGGCGCACATCGATTCGGGCAAGACCACGCTCACCGAGCGAATCTTGTTCTTCGCGGGCCGCATCCACCGCATGCACGAGGTCAAGGGCAAGGATAGCGTTGGCGCGACCATGGACTTCATGGACCTGGAGCGGGAACGCGGCATCACCATTACTTCGGCCGCCACCACCGTCGAGTGGGACAATCGCCAGATCAACATTATCGATACGCCGGGCCACGTGGACTTCACGGTCGAGGTCGAACGGTCCCTGCGCGTTCTGGATGGCGCGGTGCTGGTGCTGTGTGCGGTAGGGGGCGTTCAGTCGCAGTCCATCACCGTCGATCGCCAGATGCGGCGTTATCGCGTTCCGCGCATTGCGTTCATCAACAAAATGGACCGCACCGGGGCTGATCCCGCTCGCGTCGTTTCGGAGCTGGAGTCCAAGCTGGGCCATGTGGCGGTCCCGATGCAGATTCCCATGGGCGATGGAGTAAACTTCGCCGGGGTCATCGACCTGGTGAAGATGAAGGCGATCTACTACGACGGCCCGACGGGCGAAGACCTCCGCATCGAGGCAATTCCCGAGCAATATGCCGAAGAGGCCGATCGTGCCCGCCACGGCATGCTCGATACGCTCAATCTCTACGACGATGACCTCATGGAAATCATGATGGAGGCGCACGAGCCGACCGAGGAGCAGATCCAGAAAGCTGTTCGTAATGCGACCCTTCGTCGTGACATCACGCCGGTTTTCCTGGGCAGCGCATATAAGAATAAGGGCGTACAGCAATTGCTCGACGCCGTGTCCAACTATCTTCCTTCGCCGATCGACCGCATTGCCTATGCCATCGACAACGCCAACGACGGCGCGGAAATGACCATTTCCGCCGATCCCGACGGCCCGCTGGTGGCCATGGCGTTCAAGATCGTGGACGAGCCGTTTGGTCAGATCACCTACATGCGCGTGTACCAGGGTCAGCTTGAGCGGGGCAAGTCCTACAAGATCACCCGCACCAACGGCAATCAGCGCCTAGGCCGCCTCTACCGTCTTCACGCCAACAAGCGCGAAGATCTCGACGTGGCCTCGGCGGGCGACATCGTAGGCGTGACTGGCGTGGATTGCGTGTCCGGCGACACCGTATGCGACCCCGAAATCAACATTTCACTCGAGAGCATGCACGTGCCCGAGCCGGTCATGTCGGTTTCGATCATGCCCGAGCGCATGGCCGACCGCGAGCCGATGTCCAAGGCCATCAATCGTTTCTGCAAGGAAGACCCGACGTTTCACTCGCATTTCGACGAGGACGCCGGTCAGACGATTATCTCGGGCATGGGGGAGTTGCACCTCGAAGTGTACGTCGAGCGGATGAAACGCGAGTACAAGTGCAACGTCATCGTGGGCCAGCCGCGCGTGCAGTACAAGGAAGCTCCCACGCAGGTCACGCCGTACAACTACAAGCACAAAAAGCAGACCGGCGGATCTGGCCAGTACGCCCATGTTGTCGGGACGCTGGTGCCGCTCGAACTCAACGGCGAGACGGACTACGAATTTGAAAACAAGGTGACCGGCGGACGCGTTCCCTCGGAATACATTCCGTCGGTCGATAAGGGCTTCCAGATGGCCCGGCCGCGCGGCCCGCTGGCGGGCTATGAAGTCGTTGGCGTGAAGATGATTCTCGAAGACGGCTCGTCGCACGCGGTGGATTCGTCCGACCTGGCGTTCCAGCTTTGTGCGCGAGCCGCGTTCCGCGAGGCGGTGCGGGATTCCAAGCCGTGCCTGCTCGAGCCGATTATGAAGGTTGAAGTCGAAGTGCCCGTCGAGTTCCAAGGCGGAGTCTCGGGCGACCTGGCTTCGCGCCGCGGCTTGATCAACGGGACGGACGTAAAGTCGGGCATCGTCACCATCGACGCCGAAGTTCCCCTGGCGAACATGTTCGGCTATTCAACCGATCTTCGCTCACTGACGCAGGGCCGGGGCAACTACACCATGGAGTTCGCCTCGTTCCGCAAGATGCCCAACAGCTTCCAGGAAGAAATTATCGCCAAGGCTCAGAAGGAACGCGAAAAAGCCGCGGCAAAGAAGTAGTCAAGACGCTTCATTTAACCACTAAGGCACGAAGATCACGAAGAAAAGGCGACGGGCGAACCGTTTCCGCTTCGTGAACTTCGTGCTTTCTTCTTGGAATGTACTGGTTTATTTGAGGCCAGTCAGTCATTCGGCTTGCAGCGGACGGCGGACGCCATTCTCGCCGCTTGCCTTGTCTTAAGTTGTCACGCTTGATTACAAGATGCAAATCCAGTGCGGAATCGGTTCCCCACTTTTATTTTCCTTGCAGATTTGAGTAAGAGGCCTTAGACTCCGTGCTCACTTATAACGGCGGGACATTACAAGGCGCCGTTCGAAGGGGCTGTTCCAACAGGGAAAATTAACAATCTGTGGATATTCCGTAGTCTCACTGCGCCTGCAGTGTGCGGGGCGCTCGTCTCTTTGTCGGGGCTCATCTGCCTCTTTGCGCCGTCAGGTTGCGGCACTTTACCTACCTCCGAGCCTCAATCCGGATCAGCGAATGATGGTGATACCGGGTCTGGTTCCTCGGGCGAACCCAACCCCGGAAACGGCGGCTCGTCGATTGAGTTCACCGGCGCCTGCTGTTTCGGCGCGGACTGCAACAGCGACGATCTAACCTGCTGTCGTGAGCTTTTAGCGGATCAGTGCGTTTCTCAAGGCGGCGTTTTCATCGGCACGCATACGGATTGCGCGGCCGGCGCTTGCGATATCCTGGGCATCCTGCCTCCCGATTCCGATGGGGACGGTCGGCCCAACAGCGAAGATTCCGACATCGACGGTGACGGCATTGAGAACGCCGACGATTTCGACGTGGATGGCGACGAAATCGAAAACACTGAAGACGAGGACATCGACGGCGACGGTGAGTCCAACGAAGAAGATGAGAACGACGATGGCGACGATGCAGAAGACGACGCCGACGACGACGATGATGCGGACGACAAAGCCGATGACGACGACTATGAAGACGATGAAGAAGAGGACTGTGAGTGCAACGACGATGAGAATGCAGACTCCGACGGCGACGGGCTGAAGGACAACGTCGATCCTGATCCCGACCAGAATGCAACCGACTCCGACGGCGACGGTCTGGAAGACGGTGAAGACCCCGATCCCGACGGCAACGGCGACAAGGACGACGATGACGACGGCGCCAGCGACGGGGAGGAAAAGTGCGAGGGTGCCGATCCCGATGACGCCGACACTGATGACGACGGCCTGTCCGATGGAGATGAAGACAAGGTAGGGAGCGATCCTCTTGACTCCGACAGCGACGACGACGGCCTGGAGGACGGGGAGGAGTGCGACGGCGACCTGTCCGATCTCCCGGACGATGCAGGGTCCGGGGACGATGACGACGCCGATGACGCCGGCTCCAGTGGAGGCGTGCCGAAGAGTTCCAGTGCGGACGCCAAGGGCGGCGTTCAGAATGCGCAAGCTTCTGACCACTGTGCTTCGGATGAGGATGACGCCGACACCGACGAGCCGGACGACGGCTCGGACAAGGACGAGGACGACGTCTTATCGGGCTGCTCGTCCAATCCCACCGACCCGGACTCGGATAACGACAGCCTGAACGACGGCGACGAAGCCGGAAGCGGGAGCGATCCGCTGGATCCGGACTCGGATGACGACGACCTCACCGACGCGTTTGAATGGTTGTTCGGCAGCGATCCAAATGACGCGGATTCGGATGATGACGACTTAGCCGACGCCTTTGAGTGGCTCTTCGGGAGTGATCCAAACGACGCGGATAGTGACGACGACGATCTCTCCGACGCCTTTGAATGGCTGTTCGGCACCGATCCGAACGACACGGACTCCGACGACGACGGCCTGGGCGACGCGTTCGAACAGCTCTTCGGAAGCAATCCGAACGACGGAGATAGCGACGACGACGGTCTCGGGGACGCGTTTGAGAAGCTCTTCGGAAGCAACCCCAACGACGCGGATAGCGACGACGACGTCCTTTCTGACAGTGCCGAGCAAGACCTCGGCACCGATCCCAACAATCAAGACTCCGACGACGACGATCTCACGGACGCGTTTGAGACGCTGTTCGGCAGTGATCCGAATGACACAGACTCCGACGACGATGATCTTTCCGACTTTTTTGAGAGACAGTTCGGGACCGATCCAAGAGATGCGGATTCCGACAACGATGGAAGAGATGATG
>JBKJYI010000225.1:0-5606 GCA_046715855.1 Phycisphaerae bacterium | reverse complement strand
ATCATGACCTGCCTGGGCGACCGCGACAACGTGGGCATCATGGTTTCGGAAGAGGACGACGAGCCGCGAATCGTCAAGGAGCCGGACGACCGCGCCAAATACATCGTGCTCTTTGATCCGCTCGACGGGTCCAGCAACATCGATTCGACGGTTTCCATTGGAACGATCTTCTCGATTCTTCAGCGCTGTCCGGATGTCGAGCGGGGCCGGGTGATGGATCACATCTTGCAGCCAGGCCACATGCAGATCGCCGCGGGTTATGTGGTCTACGGCAGCAGCACCGTGATGGTCTATACCACCGGCGATGGCGTGCACATGTTCACGCTCGATCCCAACATCGGGGCGTTCCGACTGATTCGCGAACGCGTTCGCATGCCCGTCAACGGCAAGACCTACAGCGTGAACGAAGCCTACAGCCATCACTTTCCCCAAGGATTCCAAGACTATCTGAGTTGGGCAAAATCGGATGGATATGGACTTCGCTATGTGGGATCACTGGTGGCCGACTTTCACCGCATTCTCATCCAAGGAGGCGTGTTTTTTTATCCGCCGACCGCGAAATCCCCCAGGGGAAAATTACGCCTGCTCTACGAGGCCAACCCCCTGGCGATGATCGCCAAACATGCCGGCGGGGAGGCGTCCGATGGGGCCGAGCCGATCCTTGCTAAACTTCCCACCTCTTTGCACGAACGTACGCCGCTCATCATTGGGAGCAAGAACGAAGTCGATCGTGTTCTTTCCTTCGCGCGCACCACAAACTAACCGTCACGCCGAGTTGCCCGTTATCGGAACACTGCGGTGTCACGGCGCGGCATTGTGCGAATTCGCTACACGGTTGTCCTAGAATCGACACACTCTTCGGCAATTAGAATTAAATTCGCTCCATTCTTTGCGGGTAAATCCACCAGCTTTTCTTGCGTGTCCAACTCGCGCTGTTAGCATCGATGCGCGCCTGCAGAGCGAAGGGGTTTTTCAAAAAATTCTCGTGATGGTCGGCGCCGAACCAGGATTTTTGCATGAATGCGAGTGGAAGAGAGCCCTTTGATCCGCGGTATTCCGGGCACCAGCAGCCTCCGAATGGCATAGGAGAAGGCGGCGGCTCGCTCGATCACATCCTCTCCAATGTCGAACGCAAGGAAATAGTGAAAGCTCTGCAGCGCGCAGGCGGACGCCGCACGCTGGCCGCTCGGATGTTGGGCATCTCCCGCAGCCGCCTCTATCGCCGGATGGATGCGTTGGGCATTGTTTTCGACGAGCCGCCCGAGGGTCATGCCTAGCGAAGACGTATCCGACCCTCTGCAATTAACTGGATCGCCTGAGGCAGGGCCTCACATTCCTGCTCGAAGACCCGAGCGGCCAAAGTGTCGGGAGTGTCCGAAGCCAATACAGGCACCTTTCGTTGAAGGATGATGGGGCCAGAATCGTACTGATTGTCGCAAAAGTGCACGGTGCAGCCGCTTTCTTTTCGAGCGTTCCGCAGCACGGCCTCATGGACTTTGCTTCCGTACATTCCCGGCCCTCCAAAATCGGGCAGCAACGCCGGGTGGATGTTGATCACGCGGCCCGCAAATTCGGCTGGAACCTGCCACATGGATAGAAAGCCGGCCATCACCACAAGGTCTACGCCTTGCACCGCGCTGGTGATTTCTTCCTGAAATTGGGACGGCGAAAGCGTGGCGCGGTCCACCACGACGACCCGCAATCCGGCGGCGCGGGCGCGTTTCACGCCGGGGGCCGTGGCTCGCGAACTCACTACCACGGAAATTCGAGCGTCGAGTCGGCCTTCGTCAATACGCTGGTGAAGATTCAACAAAGAGCGACCACCGCCGGAGATGAGCACAGCAAGAGTGAGAGGCTCGGTCGCGTTGCTCATTGGCTCGTTCACGGAATCACCCCAGCCGGGGTTGCGGAGAACAAATCGATTTTCCGCCAGGCTTCGCCGTACCAGCGCCAGACCAGGAACAAGGCGGTTACGCCGATCAGGACCGACGCGGCGATCCACGGCCCGAGGCTGCCCATCTGTGGATATCGGTCCGCGATCCACCAGCCGCCGCCCACGATAATGAGCCAGTGACTGGCGACAAAAAAGATCGAGGGAATGAAGGTGTCGCCTGCGCCGCGAAGAGACGCGGTGTAGGTAATGGCCCACGCGTCGAATAGCTGGAAAGCTGCGGCGCAGACCATGACCGAGCGTCCGATGCGCGCTGCCTCATGGCTATTGGTCATCCAGAAGATGAGCCGTTCGCCGCACAGCAGGTAGGTGAGCGATAGTACCAGCATGTAGAGCGTGGTGAGGACCGCGGCGATGCGCGTCTCGCGCTTAGCCCGGGCGGTGTTTCCCTCGCCGATCGATTTACCGACCAGTGCCGTGAGCGCCCGCCCGGCGCCGAGCGTGGGCATGAAGGCGATACGCATGTATTGCCATGCCGCATTCGTGGCGATCAAGTGATGCGTTCCAAATCGCTTTCCAATCAACAGGTTGACGAAAATTGCCCAGACGACGACCTCGGAAGTGAACTGCAACCCGCAGGGAAGACCGACGCGGAAGAGTTTCATCATCCGCGAAAATGAAGGTTTCCAGGTCTCCCGCGTTCGATACACATCGTTGATTTTGAGGCTGAGGAACGCGACGAACAAACGAATCATGCGGTAGCAAACGGCCACCAGCGTGCCCCAGGCCGCTCCGGCGATCCCCATTGAAGGCAGCCCAAACCAGCCAAAGATGAGCGCCCCGGCCACGATGACATTCAGCACGATAGCTTCGAGGGCCGTCCACATGGGAATTTTTGGTTGATGAATTCCAATGAAAAACCAGCCCAGCCCCTCGGCGATGAGCGTGGGGCCGGTAGTGAGCAGGGCCACCTTCATATAGGCGATCTCATTGGCCTGCACGCCGGGTTCATGTCCAATCCAGGCGACCACGCCCGGAACGAAGCCGATGATAACGGTCGCAAGCAGGCCGAAAAAAACGGAAACGTAAATGCCCTGCCAGGCATAGGCCGAGCACTCCGGCTCGTTTTTCCGACCTAACGCCTGGGCCGCGAACGTGTTTACCATGGTCACCACGCCGAGCCCGAACACGATGTAGGACCACATCGCGACCTGGGCGGGCAGAATGGCCGCCTGCGCATCCTCGGTGGGCAGCCGGGCAACCATGATGAAGTCGGCCACGTCCATCGCCGCCCGCGTGCTGGTGGTGATTACGGCGGGGAGAGCCATAGCCATGACCGTCCGCAACTCCGCCCGGTTTCGCGCCGAGTGGTCCGTGGCCGCGAGAGGTTTGGATGGTGATGTCGTTGCCTTCAATTTCGTGGCCCCGTTTTTATTTGGCAGCCGGACCCCGGAGGGGTCCACGACAGTAGCCGGGGGTTGAGCGCAGCGATACCCCCGGAATAAGGCGAAAAGACCATTTGACCCTGAAGGGGTCACAGATTCGATCGTTCACGTTGCCGCTTTGCATTCCAATTCGTTTTTGACCGTGAATCAACTTGAACATGCAACCGTGGGAAGGCTGAGCTCGCTTATTCATCAAGACTCAGCAGCGCTCCGCGATTGTCTTCCCAGCACCGTTTCGCCGAGTGATGCGAGGGCAATTCAAGCGTGATGGTGGGAATGCCGCGCTCCACTCCGGCCCAGGTCCCGAAACTGCCGGGAGTAGGATAGCCGATGTTGGAGGTGACGGGATATTTATTGTATCGCGCCAGGCGGGTTGCAAGCTCGCGCCCCGGCCCGTCGTAGTTGTTGCAATAGCGGTTCCGATTGATCGAATGAATTGTTACGATCGCATCGGGCTTGTACTTTTCTATGAGACGAATGACTGCCCGCGTCTCGGGCTCGCTGGCTGGCTCGAAACCGCCGAACATGCGGCTGCGCGGGTTTCCCACTTGCCAGTTCTTCGTCGGAAAATTTCGATTGAGGTCCACCTTCCGCGCGTTCCGCCGCTTTCTACGCTCGAACCCGTCCGGGTTGACGACCGGGACCAGCACCCACCGAACGTCGTGGCTTTGCGCGTTCGTCTCCGTGTGACCCGCCGAAACTTCGTCGATCAACCGTTCAACCAGATACACGCTTTTCGGTTCGTCGCCGTGAAATGCCCCAAGCACCATGACGCACTGATTGAAGCTACGCGGGCCAAAAACGTGGACCACCAAATCACGGCCTTCATTCGATTTTCCAATGACCTTTTTTTGTAGCTGCTTCATTCCATCTGCCTGACATATCAGCTTGCTGACTTCGGCTTAGGCCACGCAAAATACAGCACCGCCAGGACAATGAGCAACGCGCCAGTATACAGCGCGTCGCGCGGGGACTGCACGGCAATGTACGCCGCAATCGAAAACTGCACGACAATCGCTGTTAGGGCCAACGCCGGACCGCAAGGGCAGCGAAATACATGCGCCGGGACCTCCCGCTCGCGATGGCGAAACACAATCAGGCTCGCGTACGACAGGCCGTAGAGCACAGTTGCGGCCAGAAAATAAATTCCCATGACCTGCGTGAAATCGCGAAGAAGCGCAAACAACGTCGCAATCCCGCCGACCACCAGCAGAGCCGGCACGGGCGCCTGGTCCTCCGACATGCTCGCCAGCCGTCGAAACGTCAACCCGTCGCGTGCCAGAGCAAACGTTACTCGAACAGTTGCGGGAATCGTCGAGCTGATCGAGCCCAGGCAGACCAGCATGGCCACGACCGAAATCGCCACCGCTCCCTTCTCGCCAAAGAGTCGCTCCATCGCTGCGCCCGGGACGGAAGCCAGGCCGGTCATCTCGTGCGCGGGAATCACCCTGAGCAGAGCCAAATTAACCAGAACATAAATGACCGTGAGCGACACCGCCGAACCGATCACCGCCATGGGCAGAGCCCGCCGCACATCGCGGATTTCCTCCGCCAGCTTCACCGAATCGGTCGTGCCGTCATACGACCAGAGCACCGGCAGAAGCGCGGCCAGGAACGGACCGAAAGAAAATTGTTGCTGTTGCAGCGCTACGGCGGCGGTTAAGGGAGTTGTTCCGCGAAAGAGTCCCGCCACCACAATGATCAGTAAGGCGAGAATTTTAAGGATGGTCAGAACATTTTGCGTGTTCGCCCCGGTCCGCAGTCCTAAGACGTTCACGCCGGTAACCGCGATGATCGCCGCCGCACCCAGCACGCCCGCATGCGTCGGAGCCAAACCAAAAAAACCGCATGCGAAATCGCCGAACGCAATAGCGATTACCGCCGACCCCGCGCCGATCACGAAGACCGTATAGGCCCAACCGAAAAAGAAAGCGACAAAACGCCCGTAGGCCTCGCGCAGGAACACATACTCTCCGCCGGCCTGCGGAAATCGCGTGGCCACTTCGGCCGTAACGAGTCCCTGAATCGAGACAATGAGTCCGCCGACGATCCAAGCGGCCACAATCAAAGTTGTCGAAGGGAGTTGAGTCGCAATATCACCCGGCGTGCGGAAGATGCCGGATCCGATTGCCACCCCCATGCCGATGCACCACGCGGTCGGCGCACCCAAAATCCGTTTTAGCGGCATGAGCCGATGCTAACGGCATGGGGTTACGAGCAAAAGTAATGGTCTCTAGAAGCAGGTCGGGCCGCGTGGGGCACCCCGCCCC
>JBKJYI010000224.1:0-5844 GCA_046715855.1 Phycisphaerae bacterium | reverse complement strand
TCGTTGCCTCGTTGCCTCGTTGCCTCGGGTATTCTAATTCCACCCGCGCTTTTGTGAACCTTACCCGTTCTGAAAAAGAAGCCCGCCCGGGCGTCCTCGACGAACCGGGCGGGCTTGAAATCACCTGACTGTCGCGATCGATTACGCAGTCACTTCGCGTCGGCCGAAGTACAACTTCGCCCCGATCAGAAGCAGCAACGCCATCACCGCAAGACCCCATTCCGACATGGTCGGAATCGCGGACGGTTCGCATGTGCAGTCCTCAAGGCACACGCCGGCGCAGGCCTCGGCCGACAGACCGTCGCACTCTTCACCGGCCTGCACGATGCTGTCACCGCAGATCGGCGAGGTGCAGGCATTCGTGCAACCGTCGTCATTGACCAGGTTGCCGTCATCGCACTGCTCGAAGCCGCCCCGAACGATGCCGTCGCCGCAGCGAGCATTATCGCAGGCGTTGGTGCAGGCGTCGGTATTCGTGGCATTGCCGTCGTCGCAGTCCTCGCCGGGCTGAATGAAGCCGTCGCCGCAGGCCGCATTTTCGCAGCCGTTCGTGCAGCCGTCGGTGTTGGAAGCATTCGCGTCGTCGCACTCTTCCACACCCGTCTGGACGAACCCGTCGCCGCAGCTGGCCGTCGTGCAGTCGTTCAAGCAAGCATCATTGTTGGACGCGTTGCCGTCGTCGCACTGCTCGCCGGCTTCGGTCGTCCCGTTGCCGCACTCCGCGATACCCGCACACGGACCATCACCAGGCTGCGTCAGATGCAGCGACCAGTGATTGAGCGTACCGATATCGAGGTTCGCGTTGTCGTTGACCGTGATCGTCCATGCTCCGGATGAATTCATGCCGGCGAAGGCCGAAAGCGGATTGTTCGGCGTGTAATTCGGCGGCGAAGTCGGCGTGGTCGATGCACCACAGCTTCCCTCGATCGGTCCGCCAGAACCCTGATCGTCAACAATCACATCGTAGTTGTCGCTGCCGCAACCAAAGCCCGTCCCGGCGTAGCCCGGGCGATCAATGATCACCACGGTGGTGGCATTGTGCGTGACCGAAACAATCAGATCGCCCACCCAGGTGTGGGTGACAATCAGATCGATATCAACATCGGCCAGCGTGTACGAATCCGGAACATTGATCACATGGCTGATCGGACCGCCAACCGCGCCCGGCGGGCTCGCCGGAGCATCCGGAATCGGCATATTCGGATCGGCCGCATAAACCGTCACCGGACCAGCCGCCGAGCAATTCGTGCCGTCGCCCAGGTACGTGCCGTTGCACGCGCTCGGTTCAAGCACAACGCACTGCGTCGGCGAGGTGCAGCATGCGCCGCTCGGGACGCACGCGCTGGGTCCAGGCTGCCCGAATTGCAGGGACCACTGTTCGAGCGTACCCGTATCGAATCCGGCCGAGTCAGTGACCGTGATCGTCCAGTCGCCCATCGCATCCATGCCGTCGAACGCAGACAACGGATTGTTCGGCGTGTAGTTGGGCGGCGAGGTAAGGTCCGCCTGGCAGGCGTCTTCGATCGTACCACCGTTGCCTTCGTCATCCACCAAACTACCGGCAAAATTGTCCTGATCGCATCCGAATCCGGAGGCGGGGACGCCAGGTTGATCCACGATCGTAACGGTGGTGCCATTGTGCTCAATCGTAACTCCCAGGTCACCCACCCAAGTGTGCGGGATGACCAGAGCGACGTTCAAATCAGCAATAATGAACGAACCGGGGATATTCAGCGTGTCAGATACAGTGCCGCCGGGGCCATCCGGAATGGCCACGCCCGGAGTGGCGTAAAATGCGCTGCCGGGGACGTCCGGTCCATTGCACCCGGCGCCATCGCCCAGATAGGTCCCTCCGCTGGCCGCACAATCCGCCTGAGTCGTTATGGTGCATCCAGCGCCCGCACAGCATGCGCCCGTTAGCGGCGCCGCTTCGCACAGTTCGCTGCACGAGCAACCAGGCACGAACGTATTGGGACCCGAGCAATTCGAATCCCATTCCACGTCGCAGCAGTACGGATCGCATCCGCAAACCGACTCACAGCAGGTCGTGTCACTGCAACCAGGCGTTCCGGGGTTCGGGGTGCAGCAATCGCCGCCGCCGCCGCAAATCGGAGCCGTCACGCACGAGACCGGTGTCGAACAAGCCGCACCGTTCGAAACCGTCAACTCAAACGGACCGGTTTGTCCGCCGAAACCGTGTACCAGAATCAAATACGTCTCACCCGGTGCCGAGCACCAGCTGACCGACGACGACAAGCCGCTGCTGCCGCAGAAGTCGTCATTTCCGCCCACGCAAGCCGGGGTGGCACAATTCGGACAGAACACGCTGATCTTCGAATCGTAGGTCGTGCCAGCGCCGCAGGTATCCGCGGTAAGCGTATTGCCGTTGCCGACCACCATGTACCAGACGCCCGGAGTCGTAATCGAGGTGCCGCACGTCGCCGGCAGACCCGAATCGAAATTCGACAACTCCGTCGAACCCGCCGTCACCGACGGTACCGCCACGGTGATCGCATCGGCGCACTCATCGTTGGCCGGAGGCTGCGGGCAGGTCACGTTCGCACAAAGGATGTTTTCGCCCTGCCAGTTCTGACAAGCCGCTTCCGCAATCCCGTCTTCGCAACTTCCGTCCGGACGGCAGCAAGCCCCCAGCGGAATCACGCACGGCTCGCATGACAGGCCGACTTCGTATTCCTTGCCGCACGCAACGGGATCATCGAACGTCGGAGCCATGAAGAACCAGTACGTACCGGCCGGCAGACACTCAGTCACCACCGAACCAGGAGTACATTCCCCGCCGAAGAGGGCCGGATCGATCACGCCCACCAGATCGGCACAATTGCCGGTGCCGGCAGGAGACGTCGGGACCGGACCCGTCAAACTGGCAAACTCACTGTTCGCCGTCCAGGTAAACCGCGTGGACCCGCCCACGGTGACCTGGTACCAATCCGTATCACGCAGCGCACCGTCAAACGCGGCCGTTCCGCAATAGCTCTGGTTGCAGGTTAGCGGAGAGAATACCGGCGTCGCCGAGTTGCAACCGCCGTTCACCGCGTCGTCAGGAATGCCGCAGTTGGGTTCAACTTCGGGCGTCGCGCTCGCCGAGCAGGTGATGTCGCACGGCGGTGCACACGTATTGATGTCAAGGGTGTAGTCGCCGCATCCCGTGTAGCCGTCCACCACGATGTAGTAGGTCTGACCGGCCGTCAGGTTGACGCCCGTGAGTTCTGAAACGTACGGAGCGCCAAAGTTCGGCGTGCTGCACTCATCGTCATTGCAGGCAATCTGCGTGCCCGACTGATACGCGCCGCACGAACCCTGATAGACATACACCTTGGTGTCGTACGCCGAGCCGGCGCACATGGAAATGTCCACGCACTCGTCCACCGTGGGCGTGTAGGTGTACACGGTATCCGGCGATCCCGGCGTGTTATAGGGACAAACCTCGTCGTAATTGTCATCACAAATGCACGTGTCGCCGGCCGTACTGAACGGTATCGACGGGATGACTTCAGCGGTCTCGCAGGTGTCGCCCTCGCAAACCGGCGGCGTGCAGCCGACGCACGAAAGCGTCGCGGTGTAAGACCCGCCGCAGGCAAAGGTGGGACCATTGAAATCGGGCAGAACGATGAACCAGTACGTACCCGGATCGAGACAAACCGTGACCGACAGGGTATCGCACGCAACGCCAAAATCGAATGGATCGATGGCCGTCGCCGTGGCGCAGTCAGAGCTGTTGACCAGTCCCATGACCGCGTCAAACTCCGCCGAGACGCTGAACGTAAACTCGGTGTTGGTCGCAACGGTCACTTCATACCAGTCAGTATCGCGAGTGCTGCCGTCCCACACCGCCGTGCCGCACACCGTCTGACCGCACGAAATCGGAGAGAAGACCTCGGGAGCCGAGTTGCAGCCGCCGTTAACGGTGTCATCGGGCACGCCGCAATTGGCTTCGTTCTCAGCAATTCCACCGGCCGGACAGAGACCGCACGGTGCCGGGCAGGCCACCGGCGTAATGTCCAGAACATAGTTGCCGCACTCGCCGCTGTATCCATCCACCACGAAGTAATACGTCGTGCCCCCGGTCAACGCTACGCTGTCCAGGCTGGATACGAATGGACTGGGGAAGTTCGGCGAGGTGCACTCATCGTCGTTGCACGCGATTGCAGATCCCGTGCAGGTGCCCTCATAAACATACAACTTGGTGTCGTAGTCGCTGCCGTTACACAGCGAGATATTGACGCACTGATCCGAACTCGGCGTGTACGAATACACCGCGTCGGCAGACGTCGATCCCGTGTAAGGACATACCGAATCATAATCGTTGGAGCAATCGCAGGTGTTTGCCGAGTGATTGAACGGAAGCGTCGAAATAGACGACGCCGTCGCGCAGGTGTCTCCCGCGCCGCACGGCACCGGACAGGCAAACGCCGGGCAGCTTTCCCCCGTGTGCCAGGTAGCGGGCGACGCACAGTTTTCCTGAGTTACTGTGCCCGTGCAGGCGCCGGCATTGCAGCAAGCACCAGTAGGAGCCGTCAAGCAGGCCACCGCGCCCGTGCAGGCAGGCACCCCATTGCTGGTGAGGTCGAGCTGAATCGTGCCGACCGCTGTCGCAGAGTAGTTTCCAACAGCAATCAGATACGTCGCACCAGCTTCTGTGCACCAGCTGAAAGTAGACTTCAGCGTCCCAGGAGGCGTAGCTGGACAACCATCGTCATCCCCGCCCACGCACACCGGCTCTGCGCAATCCCCGCAATAAATGATGAGTTCCGTATCCGAAACCGTCGTTCCCGTATTGCACGTGGTAGCCGTGTAGGTTGTTCCGTCGCCGACAACCGTGTACCAGGTCGTCTTATTGTGCGGCGCCGAGCCGCAGGCAAGCAGCGTGTCATTGGTCGCAAATGAATTATTGACCGTGGCACTGTCCGGCAGTGGCCCCATAGGCTCTGCGTTAGCGCAGAGATCATTGGCCGGCGGATTACAGGAAGCCCCGCTCGAAATCGTTAAATTAAACGGGCCGGATTGCGTTAGGTATCCGTGAACCAAAACCAGATAGGTCTCGCCCGCCGTGGCACAGAAAGTCACCCGCGAGTCGGCAGTACCACAACCACTCGTATCATCGTTGCCGCCCACGCACACCAGCGATCCGCAGCTTCCGCGAAAGACGCTGAGTTTGCTATCGTGAGGCGTGTTGGTACAAGTGTCCACCGTGACGACTGTCTGATTCCCGGTAAACGTATACCACACACCCGGAGCAGTATTTGAAGTCCCGCATGTGCCCACGCTGTCCAATGTGGCTTCTGTCGTCGTACCCGGCGTCACCGACGGAACGCTGACGGGAATTGCGTCCACGCAAGCATCATTCGTCGGCGGAACCAGGAACGCCATGTCCTTAACTGTGGTGTTGCCGATCGCATTCAATGCGGCTTTCCCAAGCGGGGCAGCCCGGTTCGCTTCGTCAAACGTTGAACGCATGGACTTACGAAGCTGAGCCTCATTAATCTCTGGCTTGGTCGGAGCGGCGGGCACATCAACGCCACCTGTAACCTCGGCACGAAGATCGCTCCCCGAAACTGTTACCTCGTACGAAACAACGTCCACGGCGTTCGTCGGCACGATCAAATCAATCGTTCCACTCAAACGCCCATCACGAACGCTGACCGTCACCTTGTCATCCGCGTTCTTGAGCAGCCATGTATCCTTGCTCACCGCAATGGCTTCAAACGCCTTCCCGCCAGGCCGCAAAAACTCAACCTGCCCGCCGGAAAACGGCTTCCCGTCAGCACCCACCAGCGTCACCTGCACAGCTTTGCTGCCGCCCGCCGCGTCCGTCGTCCGTGGGCT
>JBKJYI010000223.1:0-5287 GCA_046715855.1 Phycisphaerae bacterium | reverse complement strand
CCGTAGCGGCGACGTCGATCGCAGCGGATTGATGGCCCCGTCGGACATCATCGAAGCGATTGATCTGCTCAACGGCGCCGGCGACTTTGCCATCTGGAACGGGGTCGCGCGTCCCACTACATCGCCCTGTGTGCCCGCGCCGTAAGGCTAATTTTTGGGATTCGTTTCAGGGAGGATTTGGGCTCGCATCGGAAAAAGCATTCACCACGGCGGGGTCGCGAGCCAGCGCGTCCAGCATGGTGAGGGCTTCGAACGCGCGCTCAGGATCAATAGCGTCTTCGAAGTGCCGCGTCATGGCACGGTCAATCGACTCAAAACGGGGCAGTGGCGGTTGGAGGCGGGAATACGAAAGAGCGTCGATGAACGGTTGGCGTCGCGGCGGGTCGGCGGCGACAAACTGTTCCTGAACATCGATGCGGGCCGGCAGCGCACGGCCCATCCGCGCGAGTCGTCCCTGGACTTCTTTCGAAAGAGCGTGCCCGATAAAACGCTCCGCGCCCGCGCGGCGGTCAGGTGGAAGATTTTTCCGCATTACGATCCCGTCCCAGGTGATCCGCGTCGCCCGCCCGCCGGGTCCGCGCGGAATCGGAGCCACAGCGTAGTCTCCGGCCAGGTCGGTTTTGTCGAGAAAAGGAATGAACCAAGGGCCGTTCACGCACATCGCGGTTTTGCCGGTGAGGAATCCCGTGTCCTGAAACAATTGCGAAACCTCTTCCTCACGCGGGGCCACGCGGTCGCCGGTGGCGAGCTGCCGGTAAAAGCGCATGACCGACTGCGCGGTCGGACCAGAAAACGTCCAGCGCGTGGCTTGCTCGTCGGTAAGGTCCGCGCCGAAGGACCAGATGAAGGGCAGATAGTAAACCCACCTCGGGAGCCAGAAGCCGAACTGATCGGTATTCCCATCGCGATCGAAGTCGCAGGTCAGGGCCTCGGCGGTCCGAAGAAATTGGGCGACGGTCCAATCCGCATCCGGGAGAGCGACGGGCTTGCCGTGAAACTCCGACGCTTTTTGAAACGCCTTTCGGTTGAGGAAGATGAGCAGATTGCCGCCTGAAAATGGGAGACCCCGCTGCTGGGCATGAATTTCAAAAGCCTTAAGTCCGGTAGGCTGCAATTTTTGGTGCCTTAGCGCCTCTATGCCTTCACGCCAATCAAGGATTTGAAAATGATCGGCCAATTCCTGAAAGGTCGTGAGCTGCACGAGGACGACATCCGGCAGGGTTTGACTCAAAATCTGCTGGCGAAGCTTGATGTTATATTGGTCGCCGAGCTCCGCGACGAATTCCTGTTTCACTTCAACACCCGGATTGGCTTGTTCAAATTCTTTGATGGTTTGTCGCCAAAATTCGTAATCTTCCAATCCGCCAAAATGTGCGAAGCGAATTTCCGCGCCCGTCTCCACCGGCTCCGTGTATTTGCGATCGGTACCGCGGAAGAGCCACCAGCCCAACAGCAGCGGCAGGGTCGTCACGATTAAAATGGCGAAAACGCGGCGAGTTTTCATGATGGATTGTTCGATTTCGCTGATGAATTGTGGATTTCCGGCAGCGGAATTTTGTTCGAATTTGTCACCAATCGCATCTTTGCAGGTCACGAGGGTTCGGTCGAGTCTTCGCCTGAATCGTGAACAAATGCGCTGTTTTTGGCGCGTTTTAGCGACGATTTCGGGGCTACCTCGAAGTTTGTGTCGTTCACCGCCAGTCGGCCCATCCCCACCGTTTCCGAATGGGGACTTGTCGTCATGTCACTCTTGCTGGTCGCCTTCGGAAGCGCCACGTTGCGGCACAGAACGAACTCGTGCCCTGGTGCCCTTGGAACTCTTCCTAATTGGCGTTGAAGGTGGAGTCGTTCGTTGCATTTCTCAGAACAGATCTTGAGTCGGCGATTGTGGCGGAGTGCAAAAGCTGGCTCGGCGCCGCTAGTGTACTGACTCACAATTACCTGCTCATGCATACCTGCTCATGCACATTTTCGTTAATCCCGCGTTTTCAGGCATTCCAGCGTCCGCGCGAACTGAAGTTCGCGGCTCGCTTATGGTTAGAGATCAATGAGACACTACACTAGCGCAACGCGTTTCGACCAAGCAGAACCCATGTTAATCCAAGGGTTTGAGGGATTGCAAAAATCCAAAGGCAAAACCGAACCAGTATTCAGACTATCGATCGTCCGACTTAAGTCGCCACTCTTCTGCCAAATCCGGCTTGCCCCACCATTCATACATTTGAACGATGCGTTCACGCGCAATTGATTTGGACTTTGACGGCACTGAAGCCTGATCCTTCAGTCCGGTATAAGCCCCCACAGCCAGGATCTCAGCCTCCTCAAATTTGCCTTGTCCGGCGAGCGCCGCCCCCAGAGCGCTCATCGCGGTGAACCGTCCCGGGTGTCTTTCCGGCAGAGTCGCGTTTCGAATGTCGTGGGCTTCGCGCAAGATCGTCTCCGCCTCGGGGTAGTTTTTTTTCAAAGCGATAAGCGTCGCCCCCAATCCGGCCGCCGCATTGCCGATGTCGGCGTGCTTTGCGGGGAGCGTTTCGCGCCAAATGGCCAACGCTTCGCGAAATAGCGGCTCTGCCTTTGCGTGCTCCGCCTTGTCATGAAAGAAAACGGCGAGATTATTTGTGCTCTGGGCAATCTGGGGGTGGCGCGATCCCAGCAGCCTTTTGCGCATTTCCAGAGCTTCTTTCAACAGGGCTTCGGCTTCTTCGTCGTTGTTCCGCAAGTGGAGCAAATTCGCGAGGTTATTGAGTGCGTCGGCGACGACCGGATGGGGATCCCCCAGCAGCTTGCGTCGCATCGCCAATGCTTCTCGAAAATATTTCTCCGCGCCGGCGTAGTCATTCTTGTTTTGAAGCAGTAAACCAAGGCTGTTGATTGATTGGGCGACATCGAGGTGATCCTCACCCAGTAATTCGCGACGAATTTCCAATGCCTTGCGATACAGTGGCTCGGCTTCGTTGTATTTCCCTTGAGCCCGCAGAACCGCCGCGTAGGACTGCATCGCCGAAGCCACCTCGACGTGCCTTTCGCCATGCAGCTGGCGCAACATGTCCAGAGTCTGGCGGTGCAATGCCGTCGCTTCCGCATGACGACCAAGGTTCAACACGACGGACCCAAGTTGATCCAGACTTGTTGCGATATCACGATGCGCACCTTGATGCAGCGCCTTTCGAGTTTCGAGCGCGGCGCGCAAAGGCGGTTCGGCCTCCGCATATCGACCAAGCGCCAAATAGGTCGTCCCTACCGTCGCCTGGAGTTCGCTCTCTAATTCGGGTTGGTCTTTTAGCATTCCCGAATCGATCTTCTTCGCAGCCTCCTCCAGAACGTGCAGGACGGTGACTTCGCGACCCAGAGACTGTGCAGGATCCGCTGAAGATAGCATCTCCTGAAGAAAATTGCTGACTGCGGTGGCCTTGACGGCCAGTCGGCGAGACTCCTCGGAACTAAGGAGTGCAGTTTTTTCAGCTTTGGTGGCTCGCAGGAAGGCGATACTCACCCCGATAATTCCGGCGATGAGAATGACAAATACCGCAGCCACTCCTGCGACAATCCCCTTGTTGCGCTTGGCAAATTTTCGAATCTGGTAGGCACGGCTTGTGGGCCGCGCAATAATGGGTTCGTCGCGAAGATACCTTCGAATGTCCTCGGCCAGCTCCGACGGTGACTGGTATCGGCGCTCTTTCTCTTTCGCGAGCGCTTTGACCACGATCGTCTCAACATCTCCGCGATAAACGCTATGTATTGAACTGAGACGAGACGGCTCTTGCTCGCGGATGATGGCACCGGCTTCGGAGATGGAACGGCCGACGATGTTATAGGGGAGTTGATCAGCCAGCAGTTCGTACAGAATTACGCCCAACGAATAAACGTCAGAACGAACATCGATTTGGTCGGGATTTCCCGCCACCTGTTCGGGACTCATATAAGATAAGGTCCCCACAATCTGGCCCGGTTCGGTATGCATCGTCACCTGCTGAATATCGCAGTGGGTGGCGCGGGCGACGCCAAAATCCAGAATTTTGGGTTGCGGCGCGGAGCCATTCAATTCAACCAGAATATTTGCCGGCTTGAGGTCGCGATGAATGACGCCCTTCTGGTGAGCGTGCTGGACCGCATCGCATACCTCCGCCAACAGGCTCAATCGATCACGCGCCTTGAGTTTTTGATGATTGGCAAAGTCAATGAGCGTACGACCCTGCACGTATTCCATCGCAAAATAAGGGACCGTACCGGTGCCGTCATTGTAGGTGCCCGCTTCATAGATTTGAGCGATTCCCGGATGCTTGAGTTGTCCCAGGATTTGAACCTCGTACTCGAATCGCCGGCGGATGGACTCGGAAGCCATCGCAACGCGGATGACTTTCAATGCCACTGTGCGCCGGGGATGATCCTGGCGGCCTTCGAACACGGCCCCCATGCCGCCTTCTGCAATTCGACGCACAATCTGGAAGTGAGCAATCCGGGCCGGCGTGCTCTCGGACGGCAATTGCGTCGATTGAGTGGGAAGAAACCCTGTTTGCGCTTTCGAATCCGCGTCGAGCAATACGGCTACCTCGGCATGAAGCCGGCTATCGGTTCCACAGCGGCGACGCAGCCATTCACCCCGGGATTCGGGAGGCAAATCGGCTGCTTCCTCAAAGATTTGTTTGATGAGTTTGGGATCGGGCTTGCTCACGGCACGCTCTCTCCTGGGGCTGTCCCCGCATCGTCGAGCACGCGGTAGAGCCAGGCCCGGGCAAAGCGCCAATCCCGTTCGATCGTACGCACAGATTTACCCATGAGCTTCGCTACTTCTTCACTGGTCATGCCGGCAAAAAAACGCAACATCACAATCCCATGCTCCCAGGGGTACTCGGCCTCCATTTTTTGAAGGGCCTCATCCATCACCAGCAGGTCTCCAGGTTGGATGTCCACGGCGATCGATACGTTTTCAAGATCGATTTTGCGGAATTCGCCGCCTCGTTTGATGCGCCCTTTTGAGCGAGCCTTTTCGATCAGTATATCCCGCATCGCTCGGCTGGCGGCAAAGAAGAAGTGCGCAGTTCCCTCCCAATTCTGCTGCTCGTTTCGCCCAACGAGCCGCAAGAACGCCTCATGAACCAGGGCCGTTGGTTGCAAGGTGCCGCCCGGCGGAGTGCGAGCCATCCATGATTTCGCCAGCGATCGAAGCTCATGGTAAAGGACCTCGATGAGGTTTTCCGCCGCGCCGGGGTTGCCCTGTTGGGCCAACTTAAGAAGTTGCGTGACATTGTTGGAGCTCGAATCCATCCTAGTCTTAGCCCCGTTGGCC
>JBKJYI010000222.1:0-3922 GCA_046715855.1 Phycisphaerae bacterium | reverse complement strand
GGATGTAGCTATGGCAAAAGAGGTTTTGTCGAGTTCAGACGCCACGCCATATGCTCTGATGAATTGTGCTTATGTCCTTAGGGCTGTGCGACCGATCGAACTTCGCGACACCGAGAAGGCGGTAGAGGCCGCAAGAAGGGCCATACGAGTGCGGGGAGGAAGCGATCCTGTGCAGATCTATCAGCTCCTGGAAGCGCTGGTTGCGGATCGACAAATAGAAGAGGCACGAGAACTAATAAATCGCGCCCGGACAGAGATGCCCGCGCACGCCACTTTCTACCGAAAAGCGATTGCAAGTATCCTACCAGACGAGGGGTTTTCGCCGAATCCTCCATTCTATCGCGGTGGAGTCATATTAGAACCTGTGAGGACCCAAAGCGGAGACTGACTTGCGAAAATGCAAGTTGCAAACTTCGCAATTCGAATTATCGACTTACACGGTGCTGGTGGCGATTTAGAGTGATGGTGCCGGCGATCAGTAAGAGTAAAGCGACGACAAAAAGTCCCCAGATCGAAATTGCCGGTACGGGCTTGGGGCACGAGCTTGCCGAACATTGGGCTCGAAACGAATTATGAGTCAGCCAGCCGTTGTTTGGCTTGGATGGAACATGGCCAAGGTTGTTCACGTTGTCAATTCGGTAACTATATTCATTCCATATCGAGCGTGCCGGCGACCACGGTGCGCCGTTACTTTCGAAAACATACAACCCTTTTCCCGGTGAAGTTGCTCCGGCAACCTGGTTCGCTCCCGTCACAATGTCGGCCTGGCCATCGCCATCCACATCCGCAACCACGGGATATTCCCAGAGAGTTCCTGACCCAAGGGGCGTGCTAAACAGCGCTGCTCCTGTTAAACCGTTGAAAATACGCAGCGTCCCTTGATCGCGGTGCACGATTTCCGCTTGCCCGTCTCCATCAAAGTCGAAGGCGGAAGATGAACAAATCCAGCTGCTAGTATCGTTGATGCTTGCACTCCAGCGAACCGTGCCCGTTGGTTCGAAGACGGTGTATTGCGTTACCGCGGATATTCCGATCTCAGGGAGTCCGTCTCCATCAAAATCAGCGATCGTTGGCGCGCCGGGATAACCTGCGGAAGGCACAGACACTGGCCCCCACTTGAGTGAGCCGTCGTGTTCCAGCATGCGCAAACGACCATTTTCAGCATGGGCGATTTCGGGGAATGAGTCAGCGTCTGCATTGAGCAGGACCGTATATCCGTCCTGAATGGCTGCTTGCCAAAGGATGGTGCCGTCTCTGCGATAGACAGTATTTCCGGCGACGATGTCCAGTACCCCATCGAGGTCAATGTCGGCTGCGTAGGTTGCCGCAAAATGAAGATAGACACTTCCCCGGCCTCCCGTTCCCGTCCAAAGGATCTGGCCGGTGTTGGAGAGAACCTGCCGGCCGATGATGATTTCCGGGGTCCCGTCGCCATACAAGTCGGCAAGCGATGGCATGGCACCGCAGCCGAGTTCGATCGACGGACTTCTCCACTTGAAGGCGCCCGTATGCTCAAAGGCGATAATGCATATCCCGGAAGTGACCACGCATGGGGCAACGGCGATAATCTCGGGATAGCCATCCCCATCGATGTCACCGAGTGCGGGCATGGAGTGGTATTCCACAAGGTGTGACGTTATCGTGAAGACTTCGGAGCCATCATCTCCTCTAAGAACTCGAATGTGTCCCTGAATGCAATTAGATCCTGAGGTGGAGGCGGAAGACTGGAAGATGATTTCAGGCGTCCCGTCCAGGTCAAGGTCGATAACGCCGGGGGTAGTAATCACATTTAGAGACGTGGGGATCGTTGCTGAACTGGTCCATGACCATTTGAGTCTCGCGAATTGTGCTTGCGCGTTTGATACCAGATGGAAGGCGAAAAGCACCACGAGAAATGGACCGATCAGTTTAATGCGAGTTGGGGTTCGCTCGCGCTTCGAAGTTTGCATAGGTCTGGCCTTCCTTTGTTCGCCTCTTTTCGCCTTACGCCAAGCAGGTCCAAGCCGGGTCGCAAGTCACGCGCGCATGCGACGGATCCATTAATCGAGCCGGGAGCACGTATTGGTCGGGCACGGTGTACTGTGTCGGATCGTCAAGCGGGACATACGGTGCGTGATACGAGAGCAGAAAAAGAGCTTCCCTGTCGGTACTGAAAGTGTGAATCGTCCCGCGTGGGAACATGAGCACGTCACGCTCACGAACGGGGATGTGGAGGAGGTCTTCCCCGGTGAAATCGGTTAGCGCCTGGGAAGATACGTGGTAATAACCCCGACCTGACAGGACAAAAATGATACGGTCAGATTGTTCGTGGGCGTGCATGGGCAGGTCGATTGACCCCGCCTCGAAACGAAGCTTAAGGAAAGCATCGTCGCGGGAAGGATCGGCCACGACGCGTCCCTCGATGACGGCTCCGGCGACGCTGTGACTTCCTTCAAAGGGCGACCTTAGTGGCGTTGGTTCGGATCCTTCGATGTCGGATACGATCTTCCCGAAAGAAACGCCTGCTCCCGTTCCGCGTACCCGCCCCAGAAGCAGGGTCCGGGCGGGGACGAGACCTGTTTCAATATGGCGACGGAGCTTGCTTAGGTAGGCGGTCGCCAAACTGGCGAGGCCGACGTAAGCCCGCGCCCGGTCATCAATATAATCAGCTGCTGGCGAGAATACTTCGGGTTCGAGTTCAACGGCTTTTCGAAGCATCGCAGTCCCCTTTCACACCGAAACTACTGTTCAGATGGGTAACCTAGCCCTGATTCAACGCAGACAGGGCTACGAGTCGACGGTCGGCGACCTGTCAAAGCCGCCCAATGTCGCGGAATCCTACGAGCACGCTCCCCAAAGGCGCAAAACCGAACGTTTTACAAATTCCCGATTGTATTGTCTCGCCAAATACAAATCAAGAGATGTGTTTCGCAATTTTTACAGCTTTTAGAATGTCCCCGCGGGTTGGCGAGCCAGGCGGGATATGAATATCAAGAAAAACTTCGGGATGCGGGTTCGCGAACTCCGAAAACGAGCGGGGCTAACACAGGATGAACTCGCCAAACGTTGCGGCCGTAGCTATGTGATGCAACGCATCGGGCAAATCGAACGGGGCGAATCCAATTGCACGCTCCAGACGGTTGACCAGATTGCAAAAGGGCTGACCTGCGAGCCCGCGGAGCTTTTTCTTTTCAATACTGCCGGCCTAGGCAAGTCAACGACCCTTCTGGACGCGCGTCTTCAGGATTTTTGGAAGGCGGCGGATGAAAAAACCAAGCGAAAAACCCTGCGTATCCTCGCTGAGATAAGTTGAGGCTTTTTCAATGCTGGCGCCAATTCAGAAATCGGTCCTTCCAGATTTCAATTGCGCAGCCAAGTTCTCGCATGTTATTTCCTGCGGATGTGAAAACACAACCCCCTCCAATCTCTCAGGACGCCCCGATTCAACTTGACGTCCTCTTTCACGAGTACCATGCCCTCTACGGGCTTGTTACGTTCCGCATGACCTCGCTAGACCGACGTATCCCTGTTACCGGCGCAACCCTTGCCGGTTTCTTAGGCAGCGTGGCGGTCCTACCCCAACGGAGCCAGCTTATCCTATTGGTGGGTTTGCCGTTGGCTTTGGTCTGGTTCGTACGCACAACCGTCAATCATGCGCGATCGTTGGAAGACGCATTCCGGCGAATCGAGGCGCTGGAGCGCACTGCCAATGAGCTTTTGGGGCGATCCTTGCTGGGCTTCCAGTCTCATCATCCGAGCCGTGGCCGGTTTGTGGGCGGACGCACAGGAAGCGAAACCATTGCCTCGGTACTGGTGGCGTCAGGAACCATGCTGGCCGGATGCGTCTACCTGTTCGTCGTCCTGACCGAAGGAACAGGAACTCTGATGACGGGATATGTCGGCTACGTCCTCCTGGTGATCTGCAACATGGTTTCTTTCACCT
>JBKJYI010000221.1:0-17586 GCA_046715855.1 Phycisphaerae bacterium | reverse complement strand
CGAACCCGGAGCGCAAGCGACGGGCGCGTGTAGGGTGCATCTTGATGCACCGTCTAAAGTTATCGAACGCGTCACCACCACTGTTACTCCGCGCGTACTGAAGTTCGCGGCTCGCTAGCCACCAATCGGAATCACCATCACATGCCGGATGGGCCGATCAAGCCGAAACTCCCGGTCGTACAAATCCACCGTAATCCGCAGCGCTCCCGGCCAGATGTCATCCGGCGACAGCTCTCGAATGGCCGGGTCCACATTCGGCCGCGTCGCCGTGAAAGCCGCGATGTTTGGCCGGTCGTCAGAGGATAATTGAGTCCACGGCTGACTCCCGTAAGAATCGTCGCACGGCACTTTGCTGAATCGATCGGCGAGGGAATAAAACCAACCACCTGCGTGCGTAGTTTGTTCGCAAAGCAAACTGCTAAGTTCCTGGCAAAACTGGTACTGTGGGTCTTTTTGCTTTGCCTTCGAGCAATATTCGCTTTTTATGCGCGCCCGAAGCGCGTGGAGCGGATCATCGTCATCAACGCTTGTTGGGTCGGCGCCCTGGTTCCCTGGATCGATCCAAAACACTTCGCTGGTACGATCAAGCCTCCCGGCCACAAACGGACTGCTCGGGTCGAGACTCCATTCAACCTTAAATGAAGCACAATTTGGCAGAAAATAGGACCCGATTCGGTTGGCCATCATCATCGGCGGAGTCGGATCCATCTTGCACCGCGACCATGGTCTGAACTGCGGGGCCGGCTGAGCAACGCTTCCAAATACTTGTGGCAAATACCAATTCTGGCCAATGTATCCCGGGCCTGCCGGATTGGGCTGAGGTTTGACAACCAAATCGTCGTATGAAAATTCACTGACTACATCAACGGCGCCGTGAAGGAGGTGCTTGTTTTGCAAACCGAGCTCTGCGGGTATGGCAATATCACTCCATCTTGAAAAGCCCGAAATAGTTGTGGGATCAAGAGCCGTGGGAATGACCAGCACACTGCGTCTCGCCAAATGCCATTGATGGGCCGGGACTCTGGATGCCGTTGTGAGACTGGGGTAAAATGTACTGGAATCCACAGGAAAAACAGATTGATCGGGCGAGGCCACAATATCCGGAACCATCGTATATGCGCCGGGAGAGGCCGTATCGGGTTGATACTCTCCCATTTCCGCGTGACCGTAAACAACTTGCTGTACCCGTGACGAAACGGAAGGATTGATCGCGCTGGTGGCTTTTCGTGCGGTGAAAAACATGAGGATATCCGCGCGCGGTTCGGTCAGGACCTCATTGCCATTTCCATCAAGTTGCGGGACGCCGGTAGTGGGGTCGAGTTTTTCGCGTTCAACATCGCGGAGATGCCCATAGCCATTCGACGGGTCTGCGTCGTCGTCTGCTGCCTTGCCTAGCTGCGTCCAGTAGGCGTTCACTGGGTTGCCCTGAATCAGCATCATCGACTGGCCAGGCTGCACGTTGCGGAGGTCTTCGCGGAGGGTCTCCTCCAGAACGCGAAGCTGCTGGGTCACCTCGGTCAGGCCGGTCGCCTGCCCCGTGGACTTGATGGTGATAGTGAACACCTGGCCGGCGAGGGCCATCATGAGGATCAGAATCCCGATGGAGATCACCAGTTCGGCCAGCGAAAACGCCGCCCGCCGCGAACCCATTAAATTTCGTTGCAGTCCTAACATATTGAAACCTAAAAGCTTACAACGCACGCAGGCTTCATCTTCGGGGAATCCTCTCGTTCGCGAGCATTATGTCGGGGGCTAAGTGTCGTGAATAGCGAGGGGTTTTTCAATGGTGAGGAGGGATGAATTATCGGTCCGCCCGGTGCGGCGAGCTTTCCTCGAATAGGGCCAAATAAGTCGCGTAGCGGTCGGGATGAATTTCTCCGCTTTCCACGGCATCCTTAATGGCGCATTCCTCCTCGTAAACGTGCGTGCAACTCGGGTAGCGGCACTTTTCCACCAGCGGCACGAACTCGACGAAGTAGGCCTCCAGTTCGTCGCGGGGAATGATGTTGAGGTCGAATGAGCGGATGCCCGGCGTGTCCACGACGTAGCCGCCCATGTCCAGGCGGAGCAAAACCGCCGTGGTCGTGGTGTGCACGCCTTTCTCGGTCTGGCCGTGGACCTCGCCGACGCGGAGCTTAAGGCCCGGCTGAATGGTGTTGAGAAGCGAGCTTTTGCCCACGCCGCTTTGGCCGGCGAAGACGCTGGATTTGTCCTTGAGCACGTCGCGCAACTGATCGATGCCCTGGCCCGTCGTCGCGCTGACTCGCAACACGCGATAGCCAAGGTCCTCGTATCGCTCCACCATTTCGCTCGCAAAAGCCTCTTCGTCGAGGTCGATTTTGTTCATGCAAATGATTGGCTTCATCCCGCCGGCGTGGGCGGAAATGATGTAGCGGTCAATGAGGTGCGGCTTGGGCTGGGGCTGGCCGGCTGACGAAACGATGATGGCTTGATCGACATTGGCCGCGATGGTTTGAATTCGACGGCCGGCAAGGCGCTGAAGCTGGCCCGTGCGAGGCTCCACCAATTCGATAACGCCTGGCGCCACGTCTGGCCCGGCTTGCCCAGAACCGGAGGGCGATTTAGCCACGTCAGACGGCACCTCCTGCCGCGCTTTTCTTGAAGCAGCCTCCTCTTCGATCACAAATCCTACCCGGTCTCCCACCGCGATTGATCCACGCTCGGCAATGAGCCGGGTGCGGATGATCCGCCGGATCGTGCACGGAATGATCCGCGTCCCATCATCCACGTCGGCGTAGAGCCCGCGCATGGCCACCACGATGCCGCGATGAAGTTCGCCGGTTTCTTCGCCAACAATGATGGTGCGTTGCCGGGAAATGTCGCCTTTGGGCACGACGCTTTCGATGCGAGCGCCTTCCAGGTCGTGTCCCTCGGCCTCCCGTGCTCGATCGGTCCAATCTTTGTCGCGTCGCTTCGGGGCACGGTTCCGCCGAAATGGGACGCGAACTTTTTCCCCTTTCGATTTTTTGGGCCGCTTTGCGGGCATGAAGGGAATTGTTGGGATCGATCCAAAAGCGTCAAGAAAAAAACGCTCTCGCCGCATCTTCGTATGCAAGTCGACCTGGCAGGGCGGAAACACGTTGGTAAAAACGATCCAATCCGTCCCGGTTTTGCTCAAGGCTTCGCACTTGCCACCGCGATGACGTGGCTTCGGGTGCGGAAGAACAGTGTTCCATCAGAGATGGCCGTAGTGGCCATGGTGATGTCGCCGAGCGGGTTTTTGGCGATCATGAGGTTCGCCGGAGGCCCCTCCCCTACTTCGTATGCCGCACCGGCTTTGACGACCTGTACGTCGCCTTCTTCGCTAGTGAAGTACACCTTGCCGTCGGCCGCGACCGGGCTGGCCGTCCAGCCCACGCCCTCGGAAAGCCGCTCACGATAAACCTTCTTGCCGGTCTTGGCCTCATAACACGCCATGATCCCCTGATCGCGGCAAAGGTAGAGGAAGTCGCCATAAACGAGCGGGGTCTGCATGTAATTCCCGATGTTGAGGTGGGCCCAGGCGATGTGGGAATTGCTGGTTTCGCCCTCGACCAGCGTGATGTCTCCCTCCGCCGTCGTCTTGATTGCATAGACAGGCGACTTCCCGCCGTGAGCATTTGTGATGTAGATCAGTCCGTGGGCCACCACCGGCGTGGGCACGGGGATGTCGCCATGACCCTTCATCCACCACAGTTCTTTGCCCGTTTTCAGGTCGTGCCCGCCGATACGCTTGTAGCCGTTGACGATCACTTGCGACCGCCCGCCCGTTTCATCCACGGTGGGAGTGGCCCAGCAAGGATCAGGCTCGCGCGGCGTCTTCCAGATTTCCTTTCCATCTCGCACATCGAGAGCGGCTAGGTAAGAGTCATTTCTGACGGAGATGAAGAGAATCACCTTGCCGTCGTGAATAATTGGTGAGCTGGCGAAGCCCCATTGGAGTTCGTTGGCATCGGGCGGGCCGGCGTCGAGCGTACCGAACTCCTTCTTCCAGATTTGGTTGCCGTCGAAGTCGTAGCAGTAAAGACCCTCAGAACCGTAAAATGCCACAACGTGCTTGCCGTCGGTTGCCGGCGTGCAATTGGCATGAGTGGCCTTGATGTGCCGCATGACTTTGGGAATCCCCCTATAAGCCGCCTTGTCCCAGAGAATCTTGCCGCTGTTCTTGTCGAGGCAAAGGAGGCGGAAATCATGATCAACTTTCTCCTCGTGGACGGGGCTTTCGCCATACAGGCCAACTTTGAGGTAGGGATTGGGGTCCGAGCTGACAGCGGTGGTCACGAAGAGCTTGTCCCCCCAGACGATCGGCGAGGAGTGGGCGAGACCCGGGACTGCGGTTTTCCATTTGATGTTTTCGCCGGTCTGCACGTTCCACGTCGTCGGCGTCGAGTGTCCGTCCGCCACCCCGCGCGCAAACGCCCCGCGAAACTGCGGCCAATTGGATTGCGCCACGGCAGCGTCGGTCAGCGAGATCAAAACCGCGACCATCAGTGCGCAGACACCACAACTCATCACACTGCGTCTCATAGGAACTCCTTCATTTAGCATGGGTAGCGCTTTTCAATCCCGTCCGCTAGTATCCGGTCTGGTACGTTCTGGAGCAAACAAGATGAAGGCATGGCTTTTGGATGATTTCAAGGGGCTTGCTCGTTTGCGTTTGGGCGAAGTCGAAACCCCCATGCCCGGTCCAGACGAAGTGCTTGTCGAGCTGCGCTTCTCGGCCCTAAACCCGGCGGACCGGTTCCTGGCCGAGAATCTGTATCCCGCGAAGCCGAAGTTGCCGCACATCCTGGGCCGCGACGGGACGGGCATCATCAAGGCCGTCGGGCCGGACGTGAAGGGTGTGGCGCAGGGGGACCGAGTGTGCATTCTGCGCGGCGACGCCGGAGTAACACGGCCTGGCACCTTCGCGGAGTTCGTGGCCGTTCCGGAAGAGGCGGTCACGCCGGCCCCCGTGGGTTGGAGCGATGAGGAATCGGCAGCAGGTCCACTGGTCTACCTCACGGCATTTCAGGCCCTGACTCAGTGGGGACCATTCGAACAAAGGGTGGCGAGGGCAACGGAAGCGCCGCCATGCAAAACGCAAAACGCGCGGATCGTACTGGTCACCGGCATATCGGGTGGAGTAGGCCTCGCCGCGCTGCACCTCGCTAAAACCTTGGGGCATACCGTCATCGGCACGACACGCGGAACAGATAAAGTTGCGGGCCTCCGTGAACATGGAGCTGATTTCCTGGTCGATCCCGCTGATCCTGATTTACGAAAAAAGATCAAGGAATTCACCAGCGGAAAGGGCGTGGACCTGATCGTGGACAACATCGCCGGCGAGTTATTTAACACCTTGATGGACACGCTCGCCTACGGCGGCCGCGTCAGCGTAGTCGGAATGCTCGGCGGGCTCGTACCGAATTTCAACACGGCCAAGCTTCTTTTCAAACGCGCCCGCATCGGCGGCGTGCTGGTTTCCGACTACCAAGGCAAGCAAGCCCAATCCGTCTGGGCGGAAATCGTAAACCGACTCAATAGCGCAAAGCGGCGACCCGTAGTCGATTCCGTCTTCCCGTTCGACCAACTTCACGCCGCCTTCGACAAACTTTCTGCCGGCCCGTTGGGGAAGGTCCTGCTGAAGATTTGATTTGCCGAGCTGCACGCACTCATCGCGGCCCGTTGCCGCACTCGCTAAGCGCGCAGCGTCCCGCTAGAATCGCTCGCTTTTCCAGGGGGAGATTTGCCGGAGACTCGTTTTGAGCAGACTGAATCCTTTCGCTTTTGCCCAACAACAAATTGACGACGCCGCGCGGCTGCTCAATCTCGAGCCGGCCATGCACGAATTGCTGCGCTGGCCGATGCGCGAGTTCCACTTCACGCTCCCGGTGAAAATGGACGACGGGGCCACCAAAATCTTCAAGGGATACCGTGTCCAGTACAACAACGCGCGAGGCCCTTGCAAGGGCGGGCTCCGCTGGCACCCTGACGAATCGATCGATCTGGTGCGGGCGCTGGCTTCGTGGATGACGTGGAAGACGTCGCTCCTCGATCTTCCCTTAGGCGGGGGCAAGGGTGGAATTCAATGCAACCCCAAGGCGCTATCGATTGCCGAGAAGGAGCGGATGGCTCGGGCTTATATCCGGGCGGTTGGGACCGAACTCGGCGTCGCTCGGGATGTCCCAGCGCCTGATGTGAACACCACGCCGCAAATCATGGCCTGGTCGATGGATGAGTACGAAGTTCTTCTCGGTGAGCATCACCCTGCTGTCATCACCGGGAAGCCGCTTCCACTGGGGGGTTCGCTGGGCCGGGATAATGCGACCTCGTGGGGCGGACTCTCGGTGGTGCGCGAGGCCGATCGGTTGCTCAACTTCAGTTGCGATAAGGCACGTTATGCCATCCAGGGATTCGGCAACGTCGGCGGCGGCGTTGCGAAGTTGCTGCATGAGCGCGGCTGCAAGGTCGTGGCCATCAGCGCCGAAGACGGAGCTGTATACAACGACAAGGGGATCGATGTTCCAGCGTCGATTGCGTGGTACGAGCGGCACGGGTTCCGCCTCGAAGGTTTCGGCGGCGGGAGTTGGATCAACAATGACGCGCTGCTGGCTTGCGAGTGCGACGTTTTGATTCCGGCGGCCATTGAGCAGGTTTTGACGCGGAACAACGCGGGCGACGTGAAGGCGAAAATCGTCGTCGAGCTGGCCAACGGTCCGACCACGCCGGAGGCCGATGAGATCTTCAAGAAAAAGGGCATCGTGGTCATTCCGGATATTCTCGCCAACGCGGGCGGCGTGACTGTTTCATATTTCGAGCAGGTGCAGAACACCTACAACTACCGCTGGTCGGTCGAGGACGTGCGCCAGCAGATGGACCGGCGGCTCGCTTCCGCGTTTGCGGCCGTGCACGAGATGGCGGTGTCACGCGGTGTCACTCACCGCATGGGAGCCTACATGGTCGCGCTGGCTCGCGTCGCCGAAGCCTGCCAACTCCGCGGATGGGTGTAATTGGTCCCGGCTGCAAGACTGCTCGTGTTCGCACGCGACATCATTTTGATTCGACCAACTTCCTGATTTCTGCAACGACCTTTTCCGGGGCGAGCTTGAAAAGTTCGCCGTTTTTGCGGATTTGGACTTCGACGACGCCTTCGGCCAGGCCTTTCTTTCCGACCACTACGCGGATGGGGAAGCCGACGAGGTCGGCGTCGTTGAATTTGAAGCCGGGGCGGGCGTCGCGGTCGTCGAGAAGCACGTCGAGGCCGGCGGCTTCCAGTTCGTCGTGCAGCTTTTGCGAGAGGGTTGTGACGGCCTGCTCGCGCATGTCGAGAGCGCAGATCACGACGTGGAAAGGAGCGATGGACAAAGGCCAGATGATGCCCTTTTCGTCGTGGAAGGCTTCGATTGCGGCTGCGAGCGTTCGGGAGACGCCGATGCCGTAGCAGCCCATGATGAACGGCTTGGTCTTACCTTCGTGATCGAGGCAGGTGGCCTTCATGGCCTCCGAGTATTTGGTCCCGAGTTTGAAGACGTGGCCGACTTCGATGCACTTCTTGAAGGTCAGCGGTGAGCCGTTCGGGGCCATGTCCCCCTCGACGGCCAGGCGAATGTCGCCAGATTCCTTGATCTCGAAATCGCGGCCTGGGTTCACGCCAGTGATGTGATAGTCCGTCTTGTTCGCGCCGGTGACCGCGTCGTGCATGATGGTCACGACCTGATCGGCGATGACCCGCGCCTTCAATCCCACCGGTCCGGCGAAACCGACTTCGGCCCCGGTGACCTTGCGGATCAGTTCCGGGCCGGCTTGTGCCAAGTGCTTGACACCGGCGACGCGGCGGAGTTTGGCCTCGTTCACTTCATGATCACCGCGCACCAGCGCGACCAGGGCCTGGTCCTTGCCGACTTCGAAGATGATGGTCTTGATCATGTTCTTCGGCTCGCACTTGAGCAGCGCGGAAACGTCGGCGATGGTGGAGAGTCCAGGCGTGTGCACTTGTGTGAGCGGTGCGGTACCGGCCACTCCGGCGTTGATCAGGGGGGCGACCTGGGCGCGTTCGAGATTGGCCGCGTACGTGCCGTCCCCGGACTGGACGAGATAGTCCTCACCTGCTTCTGTGGGCACCATGAATTCGTGCGAGGCGTCGCCGCCGATAGGGCCGGAGTCGGCTTCGACCGCGATATAGGGGAGCCCACAGCGCGAAAAAATTGCGCAGTAGGCGTCGTACATTTTCTGGTAACCCTCGTCGAGGCCGCCGGGGCCTTCCTTGGCCATGTGGAACGAATAGGCGTCCTTCATCAGAAATTCGCGGGTTCGAAGCAAGCCGCTCTTGGGTCGGGCCTCGCCGCGAAACTTGGTCTGAATCTGATATAGGTTGATCGGCAGTTGCTTGTAGCTGTTGAGGTAGGCCCGGGCGATTTCCGTGATGGGCTCTTCGTGGGTGGGGCCCAGCACCGTTCGCGACCGCCAGTCGTCGGGCGATACGCTGCCGAGGCGAATGAGCACGTCGCCCATGGCCGCGACACGGCCCGTCTCCTCCCACCATTCGATGGGGTGCATGGCGGGCATGTGCAGTTCGATGGCGCCGGCCCGGTTCATTTCCTGGCGGATGATTTCCTCGATTTTGCGGAGGGCCTTGTAGCCCAGCGGCAGGAAGGTGTACGCCCCCGCAGCGACCTGGCGAATGAGTCCTGCCCGAATCATCAGTTGATGCGAGGGGACGACGGCGTCGGCGGGCGATTCCTTCGACGTGGGGATGAAAAACTGGGTCCATTTCATGGTCGGGAGTTTCACCTGCAAACGTTAAAAAGTCCAAACATCCAAAAGTCCAAACGTCCAAACACGCCCACTGCGCTGAGCGTTATTGTTTCGCCCGAAGGCGCGTGCCCGGTGCCGCGTTCCCGGGACGAGTGTGATCCGCAGAGGACACAGAAGAGAGAAAAATAAGGACGCAAACTGTACTTGCATTGCCAAAGTTGTAATGAAAGATGGCTTCGATTGGTATTTTTCATTTTGGCGGCGGGTGGTGGAGAAAACCGTCGTTTTTTAGCTGGGATGGCGGATTGCGCGCTTCCCCTGGGTGCGGGGCATGCCCCAGGTAGGCGCCGCAAAGGCCCGACGAAGGGATGGCGCAATACGGGGCGGTCTCGCCACGACGAGTCTGCAAGTTGGTCTGTTCTCCTTCCGCGCATCATTCTTCATAACATACGAGGCGCGCGCATTTTGTTGCGTCGAAGAAATCATCGCAAAGCCGAGTTTCAATTGAGTATGGCCCATCAAGATCGCGACTCGCTCGGTGAGGGGTCGCGCGAACTGAAGTTCGCGGCTCGCAAAGGGGGTCATGGGGCGATGCGGCGGCTGGTGCCTTGCATCTTGGCGAAGCGGATGAGGCCTGAGGCGCTGGCCTCGTTCCAGGTCCATTCCAACGTGTTGTCGTCGATGCGTCGGATGGTGCCGCGCCCGGATGTGTGCCGGCCGTACTTTTGCCCTTTGGCTTTCATTCGCCAGGTGTCGGTTCGCTCGTGGAACGTGGCCACCACTTCGGAGGTCTCGCCGAGTGTGTCGAACCACCACATTCGATACTTGCCGATGGCCGGATCCCAAGTCCAGAGGGTCTTGCCGGTTACGCGGCCGAAGGGGCCCATGTCCAAGTCCGCGTGGTCTTCGAGCAAATGGCGGTCCAGGGACCACTCGGCTCGGTTGCGGCCGCTGGTGGTGATGGGCTCATCGAGCATGGCCAGTTCGATCGTGCCGGTTGTCTCCCATTCGCCGAGAAACATGTTGAGCCGATCAAGCTCGGCGGGCCGCTGCGGCTGGAACTCGCGAATTTGCTCCACGCTCATCTTGGGAATGCAGCCGACGGCGAAAGTCAGAATGATTGTAAGACAGAGACGCATAGTTGGTCGATTCGATTGCATAGGGATGAAATCATAACCTCGCGGGCCTTTTTTTCTACGGTCTTCTGCGGAATGGAAAGGGAGCTTTTCGATACGGGGTGCAGTGCTAGTGGCAGGCATGCCGGCGCCCGGTAAGGCTGGGCTTGGGCATGGCACCCTGGTTGCGGGCTGGGCTTGGGCATGGCACCCTGGCTTGGGGGTCGGCGTGGGCATGGCACCCTTTCATTTGGTCAAACCAGTAACGGCGTCAGCCAGGTACTCGACGAGGTGGCGGGGCCGGGCGTGGGTGTGGTGTTCGACCTGCTGGCGGCAACTGGACCCTTCGATGGCTACTTGCGCGTCGGGGGCGCCGCGGATTGCCGGAAACAGGCGCTGTTCGCCGATGGCCTTGGCGATGTCGTAGTGTTCGCGCTCGTGGCCGAAGGACCCGGCCATTCCGCAGCAGCCGCTGTTTATCTCCGTCGCCCGGTCGCCGAATGCAAGCTTCATCAAGCGGACGGCGTCACCCGAGCCCACCAGGGCCTTTTGATGGCAATGTGCGTGGTAGAGCAATGGAGGAAGGCACGAAGGCACGGAGGTGAGGCCGCCCGAGGAGGAAGCCCGAACACGGCACGAAGAAGGATCAAAACGCAAGACTCCGACACCTGAGTCAATAACGCGGAGCAAGAAAGACTCCAGCATCATCGTTTGCGATGCGACCCGACGAGCGGCGTTGGTGCGTATCAGCTGGGGGTATTCGTCGGTGAGGGTGAGCGTGCAACTTGGCTCGGTGCCAACGATTGGCACTGCGGAGTAGGCCAGCGGAGCCAGCAGTTCGACGTTGTACTCGGCGGCGAGGCGGGCTTCGGCGAGAAGTCCCTGGCTGATGGCCGGCCTGCCGCAGCACGCCGTGGGCGGGCAAAGCACGTGGAAACCGGCAGCCTCCAGCAGATTGACTGCGGCGATTCCTACTTGAGGAGTGAAATAATTCGTCCATGTATCCGCCAGATAAACTGCTCGGGGAAGCGTGTCCGTCAGACCGCGTCGTCGCGAATTTCGGCGTTGGAACCAGTCGCGAAATGTCTGCCGGGCGAGGCGCGGGGGCATTACGCGGCGATCCAGCCCGTAGCGGCGTTCCAGGTGTGCGCGGAGCCAGCGTGACCGCGCGACGCGGTTGGCCAGGTTGGGGATGCGGCTGATTCGACGTAATTTTCCGGGAAAATCGGCGATCCACCGCGCTCGGGGGCTAGCCCCGTGAGTAAGAATTCGCTGATGAAGATATTCCGCTTTCAGGCGGGCCATGTCAACCCCGGTGGGACACTCGCTCGCACAGGCTTTGCACGATATGCAAAGATCCATGACGTCGGTGAGAGCGGGATCGTCGAGGCCGGCAAGCAGACCCTTGTCGGTGAGGGCCACACGCAGGGCGTTGGCTCGGGCGCGCGTAGTGTGGGTTTCGTCGCCGGTGGCCATGTAGGAAGGGCACATGGTGCCTACGAGTCGCTGGCGACACTGACCCACGCCGCTGCACATTTTTGCGGCGCCGAGCATGCCTCCATGCGCCGAAAAGTCGAGCAATGTGCGGGCGGGTTGATTCGTCGCGGCGGGAGCGAAGCGGAGATTTTCGGTCATGGGCAAAGGGTCCACGATTTTGCCCGGGTTCATCAAATTCAGGGGGTCGAAGAGGTCTTTAACTTCCCGGAAAGCCTGCACGGTCTGAGGGCCGTACATCTTTTGAATCCAGCACGATCGAACCAGCCCGTCGCCGTGCTCGCCGGTGAATGCTCCGCCGAACTCAAGAGTTAAGGTGCTCACGGCGTCAGCAATTCGTCGCATCCGCTCGACATTCTCGGGTAGTGACAAGTTCAGAACGGGTTTGATGTGAAGCAATCCTACGCTGGCGTGGGCGTAATAACCCGCGTGGACGCCTTCCGCTTTCAGGATCAGTTCCACTCGCTCAATGAATGCGGCCAAGCGTGCTGGATCAACCGCAGCGTCTTCGATGAACGAATAAGGTTGGGAGTCACCGGGGCGGGACATGAGCAAACCGAGTCCTGACTTGCGCAGATTCCATACGTCGGATTGGGCGGCCGCATCGATCTGAGTTGTAGCGGCATAAGAGATGTCGCGGATGGCCGGGTCGGCAGTCAATTGTTCGATGCGATCGGTCAGCTCAGCTTGCGAGTCGGCGAAAAACTCGATCACCAGGATGGCCTGGGGCGAGCCTTCGAGGAATCCGCAACGCTGGCGAATCGCGTGGTTGGCGAGTCCCGCGTCGATAATGAGCCGGTCGATCAACTCGATTGCAGCGGGGGCGTGGGTCAAGACGAGCGGGGTCGCTTTGAGTGATTCCATCAGTGTGTGAAAGTGCAGGACGACCAGGCCAACATGCGCGGGCAGCGGCGTGAGTTTCAACTTTGCGCTAACGACGACGGCGAGGGTTCCTTCGCTTCCGCAAAGAATTTTAATTGGATTGGGGAGTGCTCCCGGCGGACCGAGCCGATCGAGTCCGTAGCCGCCGTTGCTGCGCATGACTTTCGGGAAACGTCTATCGATCTCCGGGAAATACGAGTCGCGGATACTCGCGAGACCTCGTGTTATGTTCAACGAGTTGTCTCTTGCCTGAGGCCCGAAGGTCATCGTTTCGCCCGAGGACAGGACGACGGTCATCTCGACCACATGGTCCACCGTTCGGCCATAGACGAGCGAGTGTGCCCCGCAGGAATTATTGGCGATCATGCCGCCGATCGTGGCCCGGCTGCTGGTGGCTACGTCCGGGGCGAAATGAAGCCCGGCCGGGACGAGAAAGGCGTTGAGTTCATCGAGCACCACTCCGGGTTCGACTTCAATTGTCTGCGCCTGCGAATCGAATGTGCCGATTCGATTCATGAATCTCGAGAAATCGATCTGCAATCCTGCGCCGACCGCTCCTCCGGTGAGGCCGGTTCCCCCGCCGCGTGCGATGATGGGGACAGCGGCGGCGCGACATTCATTGATCGTGGTCACAACGTCTTCGACGGTTTTCGGTAAGACAACTCCGAGCGGAGCAATCTGGTAGATGCTGGCGTCCGTGGAATAGAGCGTGCGCGAGAGGCGATCGAATCGAACTTCGCCGCTGAGCTTTTGCCGCAGTCGCCCAGCCAGAGGCGGTTCTGCTTCCTGGAGCGATCTCACGACCGGCAATTCGACGTGCAACTCCAGTTACTCCCGCAGCGCGAAGGTGCTTCGCGCCAGCAAGAGTTTTCGGTAGACCGCGCCGGTGCGATCGGCCATCGCGCTCATGGAGTGCTGGGCGCGCACGTAGTCGATCGCGTTGGAGGCGAGCCACTGAGCGAGCTGGCGATCGGCCAGTAGATCGTCGATTCCGTCTGCCACGTTGGAGACGGCGCCGCCTTCACAGACGAGAGCGGTTTGTCCCGGGTGGAAGAAGTCCGCTGTCGGGTCGGGTACGGCCACGACGGCCAGGCCCGCCCCCATGGCCTGCAGGGCGTCGAGGTAAAGACACCCATTCGAGGAGGGATGCACGAAGATGTCCGCGCTGGAGATCACTTCGAAGGCGTCTCCGCCTGGGTGAGCAAACGTGACCGAGTTCAGCACTCCCAGAGACCGGGCCCGCTGCCTCAAGGCCGATTCGAAAGGTCCCTGGCCGAGTAGAAAAAACATGGCGCGCCGGCCGCGTTTTTGAATGATGTGGGCCGCCTCGATCACCCGATCCACGCCGCCGTCCCTGGTGAACGGGGCGGTGCACACCACGGTGGGGGCACGATCGGGACGGGCGAAGCACGCGGGGCGGTCGGCCGCGGAAATTCCCGGACGAATAACTTCAATCAACTCGTCGGGAAGTTTGAGCTGCTCGTGGAGGACCCGCGCGAGCGGCTCGCTAAAGCAAAGGAACTTTCCGACATGCTGTTCCGCGAATCGTTCCACCTCCGAGCAGTCTTCGAGCGAGGTCACCTGCAGGGTGAGATCGGCGTCGAATTCCTCTGCGAGGGCCAGGCCAACCTGGTAGGAAGGCCCCGACATGGCGTGCACCACGGTCGGCGGCGGTGAGGAAATTGCTTCCGCAATATGATGGATACGCCGGCGAGTAAGGGGCCATCGTGGAAAGGGATGGATTACCGCCTGCGTCGGACCCAAGGCCAGGTTCTCGGTCCGGGGATCAGGGCTAATCAGACGAATCCGGGCGACGTGGTCAACCAACCCGACGACAAGGTGACGCAGGATGGAGCCAAACCGGTCGAGGCATTCGCCGCTAATGCATAAGGCGAGGTTTACCGAGGGGGCGCGGGTTGTCTCCGGCACATTGGCCACAAAACCATCAGACCAGTCGGACTGTGCACTGTCAAATGCAAGGTCTACATTGAACTTCGCGGGCATGGCGCTATGCTGTGCCCCATAGTCGTCTTCGCCGCTTATCGATTTGAGATTCCGCATGAAAGTCATCTACGGCCTGGACCAGCTCGACCCTCCGCTTGAGCGATCGGTGCTGACCGTGGGCAACTTCGACGGTGTGCATATGGGGCATCAGCGAATCCTCAAGCAGGCGGGCGACTTGGCGGTTGAGCACGGCGCCCCAGTGGCCGTGCTTACCTTTGACCCGCACCCGCTTGCCGTGGTGGCTCCGAGCAAAGCACCGCTTCGATTGATGAGCGTCGCGGAGCGGGTTCGGCGGCTTGGCGAGGCAGGGGCGGATGTTGTCGTGGTCGCCGAAAGCGAGCGCAAGCTTCTGGGCATGGAGGCCGATACCTTTATCACGGACGTATTGATCGCTCGATTCCATCCGACACATATTGTAGAGGGATCATCCTTTGGCTTTGGAAAAGGCCGCAGGGGTACACCTGAACTTCTCCGCGCAGGGGCCAAACCCTATGGCTGCGAAGTGCACATCGTGGAACCCGTTTTCATCGTGAATGAAGCCGGCGAAAAAGTGGTGGTATCGAGTTCCAGGATTCGGAATCTTGTGGTTGCAGGCGACGTGTCGCAAGCTGCAGGGTGTCTTGGCCGGCCCTATGCCATTGAATCGGTGGTAGTCCGCGGCGCGGGTCGAGGGCGTACGATTGGAGTTCCGACCGCCAACCTTCATACGCCTGAAGGCCAGGTTGAGCCGGCCGAAGGAGTTTATGCGGGGACGACGATGGTCGGCGATGGGGCCTATCCAAGCGCGATTAGCATCGGGCGTGCGGAGACATTCGGCAAAAACAAGCGGCAGCTCGAGAGTCACCTGCTCGATTTTGATGGCGACCTGTACGGGAAGTTGATACGCGTGGAGTTCGTACGGCGGGTTCGCGATCAAATGAAGTTTGCGACTGTCGATGAGCTGATCAAACAAATCCGAGAAGACATCGATTGTGTCCGAAACGTCATTAACTGATTTTATTAACCGCGAAGCACACGAAGGCACGAAGAGGCTATCCGCAGATTGCGCCGATTTGCACAGAATAAGAATGATGATTTCTCACTGGTTGTCTAATCTGCGCAAATCTGTGTAATCTGCGGACACGCTCTTTTATTCCGATTCTCGACCTGATCATAAAAAAGGAAAACGCCGGTCGCGGGGCGGAGGGCCTTTTCGGGCCTCTCCGCATGTCCCACTACCGACGGTTCCCTTGGTAACTCAATCCCTTATTGGTTCTTTACGCGATCGTCCCTGGTCGCGGTCAAGGTGCAACGCCCAGGTTTTCCAGCGTCTCAAGGGTCAGAGCGCCGACCGCGAGACGATTTTCGGTCTGATACTTCTTAATGGCGACCCAATCCGCATCTTCCAGCGTGTCGGAGTCGCTCGGGTTGTAGCCGGCATTGCGGAGAGCGGTCTTCATGTTCTTGTACGTGTCGATGGAGGTCGTGCGTTCACAAACAACGCGCTTCCATTCCCAACGACCCGGGCAGACCTGAACAGTCTTCTCGACTGTGGCGAATTCTGCCGGAATCTCAATTCGCTTGCAGGTCGCCGGACGAACCAGACGCTGAGCGGTAATGGTCTGGAACTCGGCTGGAATATTCACTTCGCGAATCGATGCGGGACGAACCATGCGCTCGGCCATGATGGTCTTCTCGACCGGCGGATAGCTCACCAGGCAGAACACGTCACAGGCGGCAGCGCCCCCGGGCTGGCCGGTAAGGGCCGCACAACGGGCAGCGTCTTCACGGACCCAGTCGGTGTGGCCGGGCTCGACGATTACGGTCTGTTCGAAGGTCTCATATTGAGCGGGGACTTCGACCAGCTGCGTGGATGCGGGCTTCACGCAAACCTGCTCCTGCACGGTTTCATATTCTGCGGGAATAATTTCGACGCGTTCGGAGGCTTCCTTGACGCAAATTCGTTCGGTGACCGTCTGCACCTGTGGCGGAATGAAGCACTTGGCCCAGCATTCGCCCGGAGCGGCATTGGGCATTTCATCCACGGGGGTGCTGCTGGTCAGCATGGCGGTGGCCCCGGTGTGCCTTACTTTTCCACAGGCATAGCTGCTCTTGCATGCACAGCCCATAAGCCAGGGCATCGATGCACAAACCAACGCGGCGGTTACGACTTTCAGACCCTTCATCTCATTTCTCCTTAAATACCTTGCAATCCCTTGGGCAGTTGTTGCCCACTTCGGTTCCAGTTTCCTATAATTCCACTTGTGGCTTTTGACGCATGTCATTTCATCCAACCACCCCCTCAGTCCTCCATTGAGGGCATTTCCTGTTTTTCAGAATGTTCGTCCTTGAATGGGTTTTCCGCGGACTTCGCCGGCGTGCACCTCTCGGCGGGCCTGCGGTTTGATTCCCTGATCCATGCAGGATTATGTATGGAGTTGTTGAAATACGTATAAAACGCAGGTGAGGAAAGATTAATCTATACTAGGGTTTTGGAGCGACCGATAAGGGGGCCGCGAAGACTGCGGGTACCAACGAAATCGCACTCATCGTCATCATTGTTCGGATTCGCCGCTTTTTACAGTCCGCGACGCGTCAGCTCAGCGCTCACCCTGGCGACAACGGACGAAGCTACTTCGATCGCTAATTCAGCATCAACAGTCCGTCCAGGGAACCCGCGTCGATTTCGACGCACCAAGTCCCTCGGGATGAGCGTCTGGATTCGATCGCATGCCATGGAGAGGATTTCCGCCTGGTCTACCATGGAATTGGTTGTAACTCTTGGATCCACCCGGACACAAACCGGACTTCGAATTTGGGAAATTGCTATGGTTTGAATGCAAGCGTGGCATGGTCAAAGCGAAGCGACGCCATGCCGCTGCAAATCATGCCGGCGCCCGGTGAGGCTGGTCTTGGGCATGGCACGCCTCGCTGCACATCATATCCGCATCGGATTTAGCCCGGCTCGGTCATGGACCAGGGATCGAGTGTGGCCTCGAGAGAATCGGGCGACAACACTTTTTGCTCGGCGGCGACTTGGCGCACCGTCTTGCCGGTTTTGTACGCTTCCTTGGCAATGGCTGCGGCCTGGTCATAGCCGATCTTCGGAGCCAGTGAAGTGCACATCGCCAGCGAGCTTTCGATGAGCTCGGCACACCGTTTCTCGTCGGCCTCGATGCCCGCCACGCAGCGATCGGTGAAGACGCGGGTGGCCGTGGCGAGAATGCGGATGGCTTCAAGAAGGTTGTGGGCCATGACGGGCATGCCGACGTTGAGTTCAAAGTAGCTTTCGCGGGCGGCGTGGGTGATGGCCGTGTCGGCGCCAATCGCCTGGCAGCAGACCTGCATAAGCATCTCGCACATCACGGGGTTGACC
>JBKJYI010000220.1:0-6150 GCA_046715855.1 Phycisphaerae bacterium | reverse complement strand
CTAGGGCGCGCAATTATTTAGTGGGATTGGTATTAGAACAGAACATGCCGTGCGGGCGGAATTGGACGATAATTGGGAATCGGAATGGGGTGAATTAAAGCGTTGGATTATGGTTTAGCTTACAGGTTCATCCTCCGGGGTCCAACGCAAAAACGAATCCATGGAAACCAGCCAAAAACCTCCACAGGTTCCGGAAAGGCGCTTTTCACAATCCATCGCCTGTGTTATCATGTTCCCCCAAGGAAGGGGGCTGCTGATGAATTCTTACTCGAAATTGCCAATTTTTCTCCTGGTCTCTCTAATGATTTCACAGGCGGGCACGGTCGCCGCACGTGCAAGCGCGATTCTACAACTCAGCGACGCAAGCAGTGACGAGACACCGGCAAGCGACCTCGACGCCAGATTCGAATTCTCTCTTGCAGGCTCGACGTTGCTGCTCACCGTAACCAATCAAACGTCCACGTCGGAGGGCTTCGACATCTCGGACATCTATTTTAATGGGCCCCCCGAACTCTCCGGCATGACGCTGGATGGCGATTCCGCCTCGGATGGATGGGTGATTGCGCTGGACGAGCAGGCCAACGGGTTCGGTGTATTTGACTTTGCCCTGTTGAGCGAATTGGGCAATGATCTCGGCGAGATCGCACCGGGCGAGTCCCGCGAATTCGAACTTGGGCTTTTGGGCACCGGCCCATTTGCCGAAACAGATTTCACCAGCTACTTCAGCACCATTCCGCCGGGCAATCGTCCGGCGCTGGGCGCCGCCAAGTTCACCAATGGCCCGGGCGACGATAGCGCCTTCGGCGCAGTGATCATTCCTGAGCCGGCCTCGCTCCTGCTGCTTTTGGCGGGAGTCGGATTTGCCGCCAGGCGTCGCAGCCGCCTCCATGCGTTTGCTAATCATTGAAACCGTCCTCTCGATCCGTTAATCACCAGCACCCGCCTGCCCGTTGCTATAAAGCCATCATTCGGGCATAATTGCGCCCGTCAGCGTCAACAACTCACACAATTGGAAGGGGCAAGCATGTTTGGGACAAGCCGTCTTCGCGCCGATCGTTCCCGATTCGCATTCCGGAATGTAGGTAATGGTTACTTCTTTCTGCTTCTGAGCGCCGCAATCTGCGTCGGCCAGACAGGGCCCTCCAATACGCAACCATCCTGGTCTGGTCTGAAGGCTGGGATTCCATCCGTCGAGCCATTCGCGCGCACTGCGGACCCCGGACAAGAGCAAGTCGCAGGCTTCTGCTCGCCACACTGTCCCATTGACTGGGTGGGCGATGGATTCTGCGACAAAACATGCCTTGTCGCGGAGTGCAACTACGATGGCGGCGATTGCGGTTGTGCATCGGGATGTCCTTGGGAATGGGTGGGTGACGATATTTGTGACGCTGCCTGCAACAACGCCCAATGCAATTTTGATGGCGGGGACTGTGGTGGTGGCTATTGTGCTCCGGGTTGCCCGGACGAATGGATCGGTGACGGGATCTGCGATAGCACCTGCAACAACGCCAACTGCAATCACGACGGCGGGGACTGCGTTCTCCGTGCCTGCTGCAGTCCGTATGTTACCAGTCCAGAGTGCATTCTGGTCAGCAGCGGTTTTTGTTTATCCGAGGGAGGCGCTCCGCGAACTCAGCAATCATGTCCGGCGGACTGTCCGCTGTGCGATGCCCCGTGCGTCTGGTGCTGGTCCGGGACCAACTTTGAGCAGAATTGCAATCCGGCCTGGAACAATGATGGCGAATGCGACTGTGGATGTCAGTTTCAAGACGTGGATTGTCCGGTAGCTTCGCGAGTGCTTATTTCCAGCAATCCCGCGGCCTGCGTCATTGATGCGCGAATCCCGCATCTGGCAAACTCACCGTTGTCCCGGAGAGGCTTCTCTTCCGTGGTTCTTACCTTCAATGGTCCGGCAGGGTCTACGGAAGACAGTGGGGCGGACTATACCATCGAGCAGTCCTCCGGCCCGCCTCCAGTTCCGCCGACCATCACGAATGTGACAGTGAATGGCAGCACGGCCACCCTTACTCTCTCGGCGCCCATTCAGCCGAACTTATGGACATGCATCCGGCATAACGCCAGCAATAAGCGGGCATGTCTCGGCTATTTACCTGCGGATGTAAACAGCAACCGGGCGGCCGTGCCGGCTGACATTTTGGATCTCATTGACAATCTGAATGGCGTGCGAGTTCCGGCATTGCTGATCCACCAATGTGATATTGATCGCAGCACAATTTGCGCGCCTGCGGACATCATTGCGGAAATCGACCTGCTGAACGGGTCGAATCTCTTTCCGATACAAAATGGCAAGACGTTGCCGGCGTGTCCGTACACGCTTCCTTAATTTCTAGCGGATGGTGAGGCCGGTGATCTCGGCTTCGAAGACGAGGCGGCCGTCGCGGACGCCCTGGGTGTTGGAGATGATTCGCCGCGAGCGGTAGTCAACCCCCACGCACAGCAGGTAGAGCCGGGCTGGGGGGACGACCGTGTCGCGGAATTTGCACTGCACGACCCCGCCGAAGCCGAGGAACTCGGTGATGCCGGCGAGTTTGGCCAGCACGGCCGCACTCTGGGCGGCCATCTCCAGCATGAGCACGCCGGGCAGCAGGGGTCGGCCTTCGACGTGGGCTTTGACCCACCAATCCTGCGAGGTGATATCGACGAAGGTGATGATCCGCTGGCCGGGCAAGTCGTACATGCAGACGCCGTCCAGGACCTGGAATTCGTGGCGGTGGGGGAGGAGTTCGTAGATTTGAGGCTTGCTCATGGCGAGTGCGTCGAGGTCCACGGAGTCGAGGTCAATTAGTAATGGTGGGGGCACGGTAGAAAGACTCCGCAGAATGAGGGTTCAAGGATTCAAGGGCTCAAGAGTTCAAAGGTTCAAGAGTTCAAGAGTGTAAGAGCGAGTTCGTCATTGTTGCCCGGGCTGATTCGGCCCAGACTTCGACTCACATTTCGAACTATCCGGGCGCTCGATCATCGGGACTTCGCCCGTTGATGTCGCAATGGATGGGCCCCCTTGCGACTCCCACTGCTGACACAGCAGTGGCACATCTGCCGTGAATTTCACTGCGGGCACGGCAATGGCCCACCGAACACCGACGGCACGGCTCCCAGGAGCAATGGCACACATGCGGGGTCAATGATAGTCGCTAGGCGGCGTCGGTCGGGGTGGTAGTGGAACGGACTTCGAGAATTTTCTTGCGGACGGTCTGGGCCATCTCTTTGATGTCCTGCATGGACTTGCGTACACGGGTGCCTGCGGCCTTGTTCCCGCCGACGGCCTTGTTGATGTCCTCGGCGGCCTGCTCGACCAATTCGCGAAGCTTTTCGTATTCCTGCATCATGGTTGATCTCCAAAAGGTTTCCGCCGTGGCAGCGCGGGGCGGTGAGCTGGGCCGGCGAAACGCCACGCCACGCGGTTATTGTACAGTGCACATCGGCGCGCGGAAATCGAAAACATGATTTTTGAGTCAAAATCGCGGTTCGCGTGAACTTCCGAGTCTTCCGAAACTTCCCAAATTCGCAAATAGGATTGGGTTGGAAAGCAGGGGAAGTCAATATAGTAATAGTCAGGTGAGGGAGGCGGGCATGTCCGTACGCCTAGCTGGAGGCGGCACGGAGTGATTTTGCGATACTATCCCATGAGCGCGAAGCAGCTTGTGAAGGAAGAAATGCGTGGCTATGAGGAAAACATCCTCGGATGGGGTGGTTGCCATTGTCGGCAATGATTCTATCCTGCGCGGCGATGCGTTGATGCGCGTGCTGGAGCCGTTGCGGTCGGACATGGGTGAGCTCGGTCCGATGCGTTTCGAGGGCGAGCGGGCGTCGGCGGCGGAGGTGCTGGACGAAGTTCGCACACCGTCGTTGCTGGGCGGAACTCGCGTTGCCATCGTCGAAGATGCCGATGATTTTATTTCCGCCAACCGCGAAATCATGGAGCGGTATTGTGCCGGGCCGGTTGCCGGCAGCGTGCTCATTCTTCTGTGCAACAGCCTGCCGCGAAATACGCGGCTCTACAAAATCATCGAGGCGCACGGTCAGATCGTCGCTTGCGAAGCGCCGAAGGGCCCGGCCTTCGCCACATGGATCACTCAGCGGGCATCCGCCGCTTATGGAAAAAAGATTGCTCCGTCCGCAGCGCAGAACTTGCGGCGCTTGCTGGGCGATTCGCCGGGCTGGATCGATGCCGAACTCGGTAAGCTTGCCTCCTTTGTCGGCGACCGCCCGGAGATCACTGCCCCGGACGTCAACGAAGTTACCGACCAGAGGCGAGAGGAAAAAGTCTTCGGGGTCATGGACGCGATGGCCTCAGGCGACGCGACCGGCGCACTGTGCCTTTGGGATCAGGTACTGTCCACCGATCGTGCGGCGCCGGGCCGGGCGCTCGCGGGCCTGGCCCTCAAGGTGCGCCAAATGATCGAGGCGTTTGATGAATTCCGGGCGACCGGACAAGTCTTCGCGGCCTCCAAGCGAATGTTTATGGACGCCGGTGAATTGCGCAACCGACTCGAACGGATCAGCAGGCGTCAGTTAATCGAGCAGCAACATGACTTGCTCGAGGCCGATCTTGCGGTCAAAACCGGCTTATCGAGCCTGCCGCTGTCAATCGAGAAGTTTATTGTCAAGCACACAAGGGAGCCTGCGCCTAGAGCGCGGGATGCCAGGAGGGCATAATGAAATTGGGCCGGGCATTCCAACTTTGGACTATCGAACGAAAACGCCGGCAATTCTATTGCTGACAGCTATGCTGGTGATGGCGGGCTGCATCGCTCCGCCAAGCGCGTCCCGAGTCGAGCGGTGCATTTGAAACCAAACTCTCCACGCGGCTTGAAGTGCTGCCCCAGAGGGCAAGTCGATGTGGCAGCGCGAAGAGCCCGAAGTGGTCGATCGCTGCCGGCGCGCTCGCCCGGATTTTTTAATGGCCCCGCGGCTTACGCTTCCTGCCAGGCCCCCGGTTGGCGCATACGTCTTGAAATTCGGCGTCGAGAACAAAGCATCCGAAATGTCGTTCGAGTCCACCGCCCCATTTTTGCTCCGATCACCGATTTCGGTGGCAAAAGGTCAGTAAATCTCATTTTCAGTGTTAAAATAGGCAAACACTAAGAAGTTTTCTCGAATAAAAACTAAGAACATGCCGAAAGAAGCCGTTGACTCATCGGGAAGGGGATAATAGGATTCCCCCTCGATGTAGTGGCTTGCTTTGTCGGGCGCGATCGGAGAGAGCCGCTTTCGTACACGTACCTTTTGTCGGTTAGTGCAACCATCATCCAGGACTGTGTGGCGCGTGGTCGCGGGGATGGGATGCAAGAATCGAAATTGTTTTCTGGCAGCCCGTGAATGTTCGGTCCAATGGCGCGTCGCTTTTGGGCTTAAGCGGGTGGAATGTTTCTAAGAAGAGTGGAGTTAATCATCATGAATCGTGGACGTTTTGGTCGTACTCTGGCGTTGGGTCTTTGTGCAACGTGTCTGACTGTTCTGAATACGGGTTGCATCAACCGCATTTTTCAGAACGCCCTCGTAGGCTTTGGTTTCTCGCTGGGCGCTCTGCCCGCTGAAATCGTCAGCGACCTGGTATTCGGCAGCTTCCTGGGCACGGATAACACCGACGACAACGTAGCTCCGTGAGCGTAGTCTCTTAAGACTCAAAGCGACCTGAACTGTCCCACCGATCGCCCTCCTGATTCAGCTTGGGCGGCTCCCGGTGGGCGGTTCGGCAACATGTAAGCCTTGAGGCATTGGGTTTAAGGTCGCGGCGCGCGGATTGCGCAGTCCGCCGTTTCTGAGTATTGGGCTTACTCTAAGGGAGTAGATTTATGAAGCAATTGCTTTCGGTTTCTTTGACTTTGGGTTGTGCGGCTGCGGCTATGGCGCAAAACAACAACAATCCGCCTGCTGTTGTGCAGCGCGAAACCACCACCGTCACGACCACCACGACCACGGTCGCGGATTCGTCGTACGATTTGCTCGGCCTCGAAACCTTTAATTTCCTCGACGCCACGGTTCTGCCCGAGGGTATGGTCGATCTTCGGATCGCCGGCCGCTGGGTAGACACTGCCGACGAAGAGGATAAAGAAGAGCAGATCATCATCACCCCGGAGATCGTCTGGGGAGCCTCCGATCGCCTGGAAATCGCGGTCAGCGTTCCGT
>JBKJYI010000219.1:0-3186 GCA_046715855.1 Phycisphaerae bacterium | reverse complement strand
AAGATGATCGAGCGCGGCTCGCGCGACGCGATGATGTACCGCGGCGACCTGATCGGTAGCGGCACCGCCGGCACGGGCTGCAACCTGGAACTGGGTCCCGAAAACACCGGCGGTTGGCTCAAACCCGGCGACGCCATCGACCTCGAAATCGAACGCCTCGGCGTTTTAACTACGCCGATTGTTTAGGTGGTACAGCAAAGATCCGTCTTGCAATGCCATTCATGTTTGATTCCGCGCATAACTAGCGCGCAGTCAAATTCCGCTGATCCGTGTGGAAAGATAGCAATAATTCCTTGGATTACAGGGATGAGCATTTCAAGACCCCTTTACGCACTTGTCATCCTATTATTAGATTCGCGACTGCGCGCACACCTTAAGCGTTCGCTCAATTGTTTTGAAAGCCAGATTCTCGCAAAAGCTTCGCAGCTGAAACATTTTGACTTCTACCGATGACCCAGGCGATCACACCCGCACCCAAAGCCGATATTCCGACGAGCATCAGGCTTAAGGAAATGAGCATTCCATCCTGAAATTGGTGGAATTTATCCAAGATCAATAGTGCAACCGGACTATAGCCGGGGACACGAACAAGCGACGATGTGGCCACGTCGCCTATCCCCAGCGTGATGATGATTGCGCTAATACCCAGCAGAAGCGGTCTGTGCTGGGGCCAGAGGATGAAGCGCACCACCTGCCACTCAGACGCGCCGTCGATTCGCGCCTGCTCGGCGGCGGTATTTTCCTTCGACGAGGCGGCGAACCCGCAAACGAGCAAACCGATCCACGCGTAACGGGCGACGTAAGCCAGGGAGAGTATCGGCCAGTGGTCGTAAAGCCATTCGAGCGGCGGACGGTTGTAGGCGGCGACCAATGCCTGACCAATCACGGCCCCGGGCAATGCGCCGAATAAGAGGGCGACAAACAATAACGATTTGTGAGATCGACCCGACGAAGAAAATCCAAACCCCAGAAGCATAATCAATACGGCGGCCGCAGAGGCTACACTGATGGAAGCTGCCAGGTCCATCCAATAGGTCCGCACCGATTCGCCAAAAACCTGAGCGGTGAGCGGTTTGATTAACACGATGACAGGAAGCGCCCAGCCAGCGCCAACAAGCAGGAGCGCTGCGGCTTTCCAACCCGGTCCATCATTGGCCAGCTCGGAGATTTCTGCCTCATCAGTATGTCTTTTTTTTATCGCAATCAAAAGGATGGCCAGTGCGATTGCAGTAACTGCGATGGGGAGCAGGCCGGGCCAGAGTACGTCGATGGCCCTGTTGGACCCCGTCGCCCAACCGAGCAACTCGGTCGAATACACTCGCAATCCGAATGCGTGGGGAACTCCGTAATCACTGAAAAACAAGACGAAGAGCAGTATCGCCGCAATGAGGATGAATGGCCGCAAGGAGGGGAACCCGATGCGAAAAAAAGCGGACAGCGCGTTGGTGCTTAACATCGCCGCTTCAAACGGTCTTTTGCCGGCGCGAAGCCAGCCGGCGCCGATGACCAGAGCGGCAAGCGGCCACGCCCAGAGAACCCACGTCGTCACGCAGCGAATTTCGCCGCGGACGCCGGCTGGAAGAATTCGCAACCACCCGAACGCGTACACCATCGGAGGACACATTAGTCCCGCGGCAATCGCGGCGACCATCAATGCACGGGGTCGCCTTGAGCTCATCAATACGCCAACGGCTGTTCCTAGCGGGATGCATACGATCGCGGCGGCCAGGGCCAGACCAAGTGTGTAGCCCAGCAGTGCGAATTGCCCGTAGGAAAAGGCAAATCGCTCACGGGGCGCAAATCCCTGATCAATGCTGGTCCACGCCAGCGCAACCGCAGGCCAGACGATGGCGGCCAGGTAGATTGTCGCCGACGTGAGCAGGAGCAATGTTCGCATGTTGTCAGCAATCAGCGGACGAGGATTTCGCGTACTGCGGCATCGGATTGATCGAGTGCTTGCATGATTTTGTCAAATCCGGTTTTCGTTTCGCTGGGCCAGTCCATGCTTAACTCGCGACGGAGCGATTCGCGCACGGGAATATTGCGCGATTCGCTTTGTGCGAGCATGCGCTCAACCTCGGCCGAGATTAGATAATCGACGAGTTTTTTGCCCGCTACTGGCTCGCGACCGCCTTTGATCAAGCCGACCGAACAAGGAATCAGCAGCGTGCCTCCGTCGACCATGTCGGGCATCTTGAAATCAAGCGCAGCACCCGCACGGCGCGCTGCGTAGACGTCATCCGAATCCGTCACCGCGAAGCGCGCCCGGCCATCGATAACGGCGCGCACGGTGGCGCTGTTGCCGTCGAGTATCAATGCCCCGCCTTCGCGAAGTCCGCTGAGAAAACTTCTGCCCCGCTCGGGCCCCCACAGCGCGAACATGGCCGCAACATGCCCGCGTGTCGTGCCGAACAGCGGATTAGCGATGGCGACAAAACTCGCATATCGCGCCTTGCCGAGATCTTCCCACCGATCAGGAACTTCGTCAGGTCGCGTTCGCGCTGGGTCGAAAGCCAGCACCCGAGCCCGAACCGAAGTCGCCGTCCACAGGTGTGTGTCATCGCGGAAGCGTGGCGGGATATCCGCAGCCGATGGCGGGTCAAAACATTGGAGCAATCCCGCCTCCGCCAGTCGCATCGTGCCGAAGATTTCCCCGGACCAGAAAACGCTGGCCCGAGGCCTGCCCGCCTGCGACTCGGCGAGCAATCGGTTGACCAGGCCGGTGGCCTTGCCTGCTTCCGAGTCGAAAACGGCGGTCACTTTGACACCGCCTACTTGCTCGAAACGGTCGAGAATTGGCCGCGCATATGACTCATCGACGCTGCAATAGAGCACGATCTGCGAGGCAGATTTTGCGTCGCTCGATTCACCGGGTGCGCAGCCGGCGCACACCATGCCAAATAGGGCGAAGTACGCGGCATGTTGGGAACAACTCATTCGCATTGCAATAGCTACGCGGCGTGACAGTTTTTCTCAACCCAAACGGGAAGCGACGGTCGATGTCCGTTCCGACTCTGCCCTTGCCAGAGATTCTACTCTATTTTCGTGCCGCGCACTTCGGCCGATTTGTTGACCGTACGCTGCCGGTTCGCTACATTCCGCGCTGGATGGCGTTGTGGCCCGACGAGAATTTCCGGGCCCGACGGCTCCGCCTTTGCCCCCATCGTCTAGAGGCCTAGGACACCG
>JBKJYI010000218.1:0-3989 GCA_046715855.1 Phycisphaerae bacterium | reverse complement strand
CATTCGTTTGGACTTACGTTTACTCTTGAAGCTTAATCTATTCTCTTTTCTTGAAAAAAACGGCTTCCGCGGCGCTAGCACACTTGCCCACAAGGAATTAGTCACCGGAGCGACGTAGAGAATCAGTTTAAGCTTTATGGCTGCACATGCTGTATCGATGAAACAAGCTATCTTAAGTGGCGTGATCCATGTTTTTTCGGATAAATGCGCTACCCAGTCAAGAATCTTGGTCGGTGTATCGCACCGATTCAAATCGATTTCGTAATGGCCGTCCAGAATAAGGAAGTTTCCATCCCGCACACATTCAGCTTTACGCAATTCGTTGAATGCTTCGCCAATGACTTCTGGTGACAGGATATCCCTTACTACGGGTTCCTGCTGTTCTCTGTAGCAGGGAACGCACATGACCATACCGCTAATGTTTTGAATTGCTTCCGGGCTTTTGCCGCAAACGCAGCATCTTTGTTTTGCCATCTTCGTTGCCTTTTCTCTCTATTTGACTTCAGAACATCCGATCGACCTAAAAGCGGTATAATCCGCTCGGGGAGGCGTCCTTAAAACCCCGGTCTTGAAAATTAGACGACGTCAATGAACCGGGCTGTGAAATCATGGTCGTTCGTTGAGGCGAATTGACATTTGGACGTGGGCTGCCTCAGACCGAGGATGAATCGGAAGTCGCCAGACTTCAATGGACGGCGGTGCGAGTCCGAACGTAGGTTTCCAACGCCGAGGAAAACAGAGCAACGTCCTCGTTCGTCAAGCGACGCTTCTCATGTTTGAGGAACTTGATGAAGGCCTTCTCGTTCAAAACCCACACTTCGACCCCCTTCGGTTGCCGTTCGACGAACCATCCTGGATAGAGAACGACGGGGCGAATCGGTGCGTCTCGACCCGTACCGATTTTGAAATGCTCTTGGACCCGGTTGGCACACGCACGAACTTGACGGATCGGATCGCGTTCCGGGGTCTGGCCATTGACCCATATCGTCGATCCATCATAACGGATTCGGTTATCCTTGTCGTTGGCCATGTTCCTGGTTTTTGTTTCGATGACGAACGCACCCGGCGGGCCGATGATGACGTGGTCGATGTTGTAGCCGTCTTCTGGAATGTCGTGAAAGATTCGGTGCCCGTCAGCCCGTAACGTATCAAGCAATTGGCCAACCGATATCTCGCCATCACGTCCGAGCTTAAGTTGATCCGCTGTCCTGAAGACCCGCCTGCAACGGAAGAACGCGATGACAACTGTAATGACGGCGATGACGGTGTACGTGATTGGAGCGGGCAGCAACGACCAATACCACCGTGCCCACTCCATCGCGGCCATGATGCAAACCATGGCGGCTACCACAACCCAAACGAACCCGCGGCCCAAAAGGACGTCAATGAGTTCAGTCTGAAGCGATTGACCGGGGGCTCGAAGTGCTGGTTCTTTGATCGGCGATCGAGATTTCCGTTTCTTCATGGTTGACTTTTATTTATTATGGATCGTACCGGCAACATGTGACGGTTCGTGTTTACGATGAAACCATTTCTGACCATATACGCGAATTGACGACGAGTATCGCGTCGCACTTGACCTAGTGACGTCGACGCTTAATCGCGGATCGCACTTTAGGTGCCCATGAACTACTTCTCCGGTGAATATGTAGGTTGCGCCGAAACAAGCCCCCAAGTTCGTCTCTGAATTCCCTGCCTGCCCGATAATGAAAACCTCGTTCTCCCCAAAGCAACCAAACAAGTGTTTGATCAGTTTTCTCTAGATAATTCGCCAACAGATCGCATCGAACATAGATTAGTTGGGCGTTTTCGTATTCATCTTTGAACTCTCGATATATCGACGCAAGTTTTCCACTAGGATCGTACAGATCCCATTCGCCATGCCGACTGGAGAGTCCCAAGTGTTGGCAAAGCGCCGGTGCAGGTATCTCTATACCGCTTACCTGATTTAACTGGCTGTGGTAGCTCTCCCAGGCAAACCTGCACACTGGTATCTCGACTGGAATTCCCGACTTCCAATTCGAGCCGTCGTGGTATGTAAATGCTTCCCGCTCGTCACGTTGCGCATGACCGTTCGGCTCGCGAAGGTTACTGGCGAATCGATCTGACCACGGGATTTCACCTCCATATGTATAATAATCTCCAGTCGGTTCGGGAATTGCATCATTTCCTGGATAGGGTCGCGCTTTGAGTGCAGCGAGAAGCGTTCGTGTTTGCTTCGAGTAAACGAAAACACCTCGAAGAAACGTAAAAATGCGCCGGTCGTCGTCTTGCGCTGCTTGTTCAATAAATCCTTCCAACAGCCCCCACGGTCCCTCCTGTCCATCAACCTTAGTTGGATTCAGAAGGTGGTCGTAATCCGGAGTCGGCCCTTTTGCTATCCACTCCTTAGGTTCACGTGTCGATTTCTTGAAGAGCTTTGGGAATTTTGGTCTCCAAATCCGTGGAGGCTGAGGAAAGCTTGGATCGATGTCAACGTCCGAGGTGCGTTCGTTGACAGGTTCCTCTAATGCGCGTCCCTGGTTATTAAGCAACCCGTGCATCTCAAAATAGGCGATCCATGAATACTTCTTCCCATATCGATCCATCGTGGACTGACGATGTCGGCCTGAATTCCGCCAAGACTCTGCGGCGATGGCCCGATCAACGTCCTTAAATCGAGATGCAGAGTATCCCAGTTTTACGATCCGTGCTTCGATTTGCCGCCGGACACTCTGATATGTGGGGTGCTGGTCGTCGTAATTACCTCTGTCCGGAATCAAACGGCCAATCGTGTAATTGCCGAAGTCCATGTGGATCGCACCTTCCGCATCCGCCACGTCGTTATCTGCAATGTCGTCCGGTGCCGGAAATGGGGGTGGCAGATGATTGAATGGTGGCATCAGGTATCGGAGATTCTCTGTCGCAATGCAATCTGGTGCGATGCGACGTGCCAATGCTATTACTCCCAGTGCGCTGTCTTGCATCAAGACATGACGAGTTCCATTAGGCGCATCAGGAACGAACATCCGTTCAACTAAGGCACTTGCGAATCCCGGTAGAGCAGCACGGACGGTTTCGCCTCGAGGATCAGCCCAAAAGGACATCGCGACACCGTAACTCGAAGCCAGCATTCGTTCGGGCACATAGGGGTCGTTCACATCCAGTGATTCCAGTGTCAATTCAAACAGGGCGATTGGATCGTTGCATCCGAACGTGTAGAGGGCTTTAGTTGCATGATCTCGTAGCAATCGGACGGTGCTAGTCAGCGTCCACATGACCCACCGTGCGCGGAGCTTTTCAAGCGGGTTAGCCGCTGCAACGTTCTGCCATCGCTCTTCCACACCTTTCATGTTCTCCACGATTTCTTCCTGGTTCTTGCGAAGCCACTCTGTCCAACGCAGGTCGCGATCCGCCATGGACATTCCACGAAGTACCTTGTCGAGGAATTCTGCATCGAGAGGGTGGTGGCGAGCGGCCCGGGTCTTCCAAAGGCGATCGAACAAGTCATGGTTTCGGGTCGGAACTTTCGTAACCAGAGTAGCCAGTTCTGATAAAGTTGTTTCGTCAAGGTGCCGGGCTTCGAGCCACGCTGCTTCGCGTAAGGCAAGGCTTCGCAGTGGCTCCACAAGCATCGGCCAAAACTGCCGACGATGGTTTCTTCGGGGATAGAGACCAACAAGTGCACGAAAAACATCATTCGCGAGTGGGTGACGATTTTCGTAATCCATCGAAAATCGCGCTGTCGTATCATCACGCTCTAGCCATGACCCAAAATCGTGTCCCTCTCGATCTAGCAGCGCATCCGCCACAATATGACCGGCGAGCATATCGTAAACAATTCCTAGATCGCTTGTACCGGATTCATAGCCTGGCAGCCTGACTAGACCCTGATCAAGCGTGATTCGGGCGTTGACTTTGCAAAAAGTACTCGAAATGCCTCGGTTTGCAGGGTAAAACGGAGTCTGTTTCAAGGATACCGTTTTCTGCAAGGAGGCATTTCGAGTGAG
>JBKJYI010000217.1:0-3447 GCA_046715855.1 Phycisphaerae bacterium | reverse complement strand
TATTTCGACAAGGCGACGGGAGTCCGCGTGTTGATGACCGAGATGGATGCCCAGTGCCAAAACACCTTGGAAATCAAGGTGACGGAAATGGACACCAACCCCACCATCGACCAGGAAAAATTCAAGCCGGTCGAAGCCGAGGGGGTCCCTCTGGAAGACAAAACGAACGAACCATGAGAAACGTCAGGATGAGTTATATCGACGCGGCCGGAACCTCATCGTGACACCTTTTCTGCCCTAGCTCAACGTTCGCAGCAGGGCGAGGAATTCAATGAAGTTGGAGGTTTGAAGTGCCTTGGCCCGGTTGTCCTCCGGGCCCAGTTTGCGAGCGATGTCCGCCAGAATCTCGATCTGGGCCCCATCATCGTGATGGGGAGTCAGCACCAGAAAAATCAGCCTCGCCGGATCGCCGTCGGGGGCGTCAAAATCCACCCCCTCCTTGGAAATGCCCACGGCCACTACCGGCGACTTCAGCCCGATAAGCCGCGCATGGGGCACGGCGATGCGACTTCCCATCCCCGTCGCACTCTGCATTTCACGGTCCCAAACGGCAGCGTCCACCACTTCGCCATCCAGTGAGGCGGAAGCCGCGGCCGCCAGCGAGAGCTCGCGCACCGCTTCGCGCCGAGTCCGCGCCGCCAGCGCGCCGAAAAACGCCTTTGCCGAAACAAATTGATCGAGCCGGCGCGGATGCCGCAGCCGCAACAAGCGCCGCATTGCCGGACCACTCGCAAGCGATGTCACCAGCGCCATCACGACAAGTGCCACGAACATTCGCTGGCGAATAATGCCATGCTCGAGTGCCAGCAGCCCCAGAATGATCTCCATCGCCCCGCGGGCGTTCATTGCAAACCCAATAGCCCACGACTCGCGCCAGTCGATGCCGCCCAGCCGCGCGCCGTATCCGCAGCCCAACACCTTTCCCGCAAAAGCAACCAGCACCACACACCCGGTCAAAATGGGGTCGAAGTGTTCGAGGAAATTGAGCCGCAACCCCACGCTGGCAAAAAACAACGGGGCAAAGATGAAAGACACGAACTGGTGCAATATCGTTCGCGTTTGTTCGCGAAGGTGCGAAGAATCGCCGATGGCCACGCCGGCCAGGAAGGCGCCGAACACCGCGTGTACCCCAATCCATTCGGTAAACGCCGCACAACCCAGGGCAATCGCAAGGGCAAAACTGAGTACACCGCCCGGCCAGGCCGTATGTGCCTGAATCCACGGCAAAACCCGATGAATTAACCAACGCCCGCCCGTCAGCATGAACCCTGCGAACAACAACGTTGCGGTGATGGTGAACGCGACATGGTTTCCCTGTCCCGCCGAGCCCATCATTCCGAGTATGATTGCGAACACAATCCAACCGGTTAAATCGTCCACCACCGCCGAGGCGATCACCAGCATCCCCAGATCGGTTCGATACAAGTTGAGGTCCATCAGCGTTCTTGCGATAACAGGCAAGGCGGAGATGGATAAGGCGGTTGCGAGAAACAGAGCGAAAATTAGACCATCAGCGCCCTCCTCGCGACCAAAAACTTCCGGCAAGAGCCCTCCCCCCAAAAGCCCCAGCGAAAAAGGAATGCACACGCCCGCGACGCTTACGTAGATCGCCGCCTTCCCTTGCCGCCAAATGCTGGAGAGGTCTACCTCCATGCCCGCAACCAGCAGGAACAGGGCGATTGCGACGGTGACAAATCCCCTCACCACCAGCATCGCGGGCCCTTCAGGCGGGAAGATGGAGGCCATCAATCCGGGTGCGAGCTGCCCGAGCAATGTCGGCCCAAGAATGACTCCGGCCAAAAGTTCGCCGAACACCGCAGGCTGATTGAGCGTGCGCGCGATTTCGCCGCAGACTCGCGCCATGGTCAGCAGGACGCAAAGCGAAACGAAAATGGTGACGATGTCCGAGTGGGAAAGCTGAGTCACCGCGGAATGGTAGAGTTCAAGTAGAAAAGTTCAAAGGCGGTGGTCGCTCTTTACTTTTGGTTAATGACGATTTCCACGCCGGTTAATCCGAGATGCCGGTCGGTGCTCCAAACGACTTTCAGCTTCTGAGAGTCAATCAAGTAAAGACCCATCGCGTCCGCAAGCGTCAGTTTTTGATCTTGGAATTTCCGTAAGTAGCTCGTCGCGGCGGCGATCTCCTTGTGACCTACACTCGCGATCGATAGGCTGGGCAGCTCTTCAATAAGAGCCGCGAATTGTAAACCTCGCGAGGCGTCGTACCGACGAAGGAACCATGCGTGTCCCTCAGCGAGCACGAGCGACGACGTCAGTAATGGTGGCGGGTTCGCGAAGAGCCGGGCAAATAAATCGTGGTGGCTGTCAGATCGATCGAGAAATGCAATGAACGCGCCTGTGTCGACGTAAGCGCTATTCTTTTTCATCGTAGACGCTGTCGACTTCTTGACTGGAATTGGGATTGCCGGATTCGATCATGCCGCAAAAACGCATCCAAGGTCGTCGCCGATCCAGCGGGAGAACAGTACGAAGGGCCCGACGAACCAGTTCCGCAAGAGAAACGCCTTGGCGCTCAGCCTCCTTTTTGGCCAGCTGATACTCCTCGCGGTTCAGGCTGATCTGTGTTCGGATCAAGATAACAAAGCATACATTATTGTTATCACGCGGTCAATCGCGAACCTAAAATTGATTCCATAGGAACTGATTTGTTACTTCGTGGTGGAACATGACTTCCTCGCGTTTGACGCGAGTGCCCAGGTCCTTCGGGCAGCGGTCGGCGCCGCGCTGCTTGAGTTCCACGTATTTCGAATGCGATTCTTCGCCGAGCAGTTCCGCCGCGAGGCGGCTGGCCTTGAAGAGGCGGATCGCGTCATAGGTGTTGTCCGGCAGGAACCGCGTTCGATAACGCTTGCCTTCAGCGTCGCCGCCGGAGTCCGGCAGGTCGCCCTGCAAGCCGGTGCGCAGCAATGTGTAGAAAAGCAAATACGGGTTCGTATCGGGCGAAACCGACCGGAACTCGATCCGCGCCGATCGTTCATTGCCCAGCGGAATGCGAATCATCGCCGCACGGTTCGTTGCCGAAGCCTTGATCTGGTTCGGGGCCTCAAAATGCGGATCAAGCCGCCGATAAGCGTTCACGCTGGGGTTGAGCACCAGGCAGATATCGGTGGCGTTGTTCAGGATTCGATCGACCACGCTCCATGCGAACTCGCTGATCCCGTCCTGGCCATTCTTGTCGTAGAAGAGGTTCTTTCCATTTCGGTTCAGCGAGATATTGCAGTGCATTCCGCTCCCGTTCACGCCCGTGACCGGCTTGGGCAGAAACGAAGCGGTCAGTCCCATGCTCGCGGCCACTTGCCGGCAGATGAGCTTGTAAAGGTGAATCTGATCAGCGGCGACCAAGGCCTCGCAATAGCTGAAGTTCATTTCAAACTGAGAGGGGGCGACTTCGGGGTGGTCCTTCTCGTTGGAAAGCCCGAGCGCGCG
>JBKJYI010000216.1:0-6334 GCA_046715855.1 Phycisphaerae bacterium | reverse complement strand
GGATGGGGACATGGCGCGCATTGTCGAGCTTCGTTTCTTTGTGGGTCTAACGATCGAGCAGACCGCGGAAGTCCTGGAGATTTCAACGTCGAGCGTGGAGCGAAGCTGGCGTGCCGCCAAAATCTGGCTTTCTGCCAAGTTGGAGAGCGAATCAAACTCCACGTAACGACCAATGTCTTTCACGTGTCCAAAACTATTCCAGGTATCCCAGGTCAGTGAGACGTTTTGTTAAGGTCTGCATTTGCTCAGCGGAATAGATGGGCTGCTCGCCCGCGTCATGGGCCATTCCTGCGTTTTGCATTCCTCTTTGCTGAGCAGGTTCGTATGAGACAATTGGCAATTCCGCGAACAATTCATTGACCACCCTTCCATCCATGTCATCGGGTACGGGCTGGCCCATCATGGCCAGGAGCGTCGGGGCGCAGTCAGCAATTTGAGCGTTGATCTGCTTCCCCTGCCCAATTCCGACACCCCGCGCGGCGAGAATGCCGTCGGGACGATGGGTCCCCTCGATGCGATCAGACGGAAGCCACTTCACCATGCGGGAGCCGCGAATCTTCCGCACCACGGCCAGCGACTGATAGGGAATCAAATGAGATCCGGCATCCACGGCTGATCCTCACGTGAGCAGCCGTACAATTCCTCTGGCTTGTGAACCTCCGGAAACAGCCCGATCGTCTGACCGTCCGGTCGCTTCGCGGAGCATTCCTCACTTAACAGCCGTGCCTGCAATTCATCCCGTAGTTTCTCGTATTCGTCGGGCTCGACGATTCCGCACGGCTGCCGTCCCTTTAAGTTTAAGTACAAGAATCCGGCCATCCCTGCGTGCATCACGCACGCTCGCGTCCGCGCGAAGTTTACGGCCAGATCGTCGGCGATGTTTCCTTCGCGGGCGAAACGTTTTGTCTTTCCGCGCAGCCGATCCCAGACATGCTTGATCCGCGTCGAGCCCTGCGCCGCACCGCCTTCAAGCACCAAATACCCCCACTGTTCCAGCAACCTATTGACATGAATCTTCCCCTCAAGACTTCCATGCCCGTGATCGGACACGATCACCACTGACGCATCATTCTCTGCGGCATAATCCAGCAGCGTACCCAGAGCACGATCGGCCTGGGCGAAACACTCTTTCACCATCTCGCAGCGTTTCAGGTCGCGCTCACTCCACCGCGGGTCGATGTATTTCCAGGTCTTATGCTGCAAATTGTCGGTAAGCTTGAGCACGACCATGAGCGCGTCCCATCCGAATCGCTTACCCAGCCATATGGTCATGTCCGCACCCTGGTGGAAACTGCGCGATATGTAGTCGAGGTTTTCGGCAAAAACGGCCTCGCCTCCCACCGCGCTCCGTCGCCATTTGGCTCGCAGGGTCGGATCGGGCCAACGATCCACGATCTCTTTCTTAAGTTCGGGCGGGTAAACGAAGTTCGAGTTGATGCCCGGCGTCTCGAACCCACTGACCATGAATCCGTTCACCGGGACCGCCGGAAACGTCATGGGCACATTGATGCTGCCCACCTTGAAACCACGTTCGCCCAGGATGCTCCAAAGATTGCGGACATGGTCGAGGCACCGCGTGCTGTTGAATGCCAGTTTATTGGTGTGGACATCGTAGCGCTCAAAATCGATGATTCCGTGCTTGCCCGGCTGCTTGCCGGTAAGAAATGTCGTCCAGGCCGCCGGCGTAATCGGGGGGGTCGTGGACCTCAAAACCCCCGACACCCCCTGCTCGCAAACCTCCTTGAGTCGCGGCATCCGCCCCTCGGCCATTAGTGGCCCGAGCACGTCCCACGTGACCCCGTCGAGACCGACGATCAAAACTCGCCTGGCAACCGTCAAAAGTTCCTCCTGCACCGATTGGTTATCAATGTTCCCGAATTTCAAATTTCAAATCTGATATTACTTATTACTATCCGGACATAACACGGATTAAGGCTTTGTCCGAAAGTTCCGACACGAATCGGTCCGATGGAGAAACGGTCAAAGCTGGTAATGGACCTTTTCCAGAGCTACAATACCTCCGGGGAAAGCAGTATGCGAACCCCGACAGCTAAAGGGTAAGTAAAGATGGCCGATCGCGCCCAGACTCAGACATCCAAACTCGACATCGTCGAACCCCTCGGCAAGCGGGTCCTCATTCGCAAAGACGAGGACAAAAAGGTCACCAAGGGCGGCATCGAGCTGCCCGCTTCCATCGAAATCCCGACAATCACCGGCCGCATTGTCGCCGTTTCCGCACAAATCGCCGGCGATTCGGATTTTCCCATCAAGCAATACGACCGCGTCCTATTCAACCCCAAGCACGCCATCCCCGTAGAGTTCGACCCCGATAACTGCCTCTATGTCGTCCCCATCGAGGACGTAGTGGCCGTCTTCCGCAAATCGACCTAACCGTTCCATCATCGCCCATTGCTACAATTCGTAATAGAGATGCACCCGGGAAGCGCTTATACAAAATGCCGCGCAAAATACTATTGATCGTCAATCGCCACGCCCGGCATGGAGCCGACAAGATATACAAAGCCCTCGATTTTCTGAAAAGTTTTGACGTCCCTTTCATCGAAGAAGACGCAACGGCCGGCGGCAGTTTAGCGCGCCGAATTCAATCCCACCTTGGAACAGTCGACGCTGTGGTGGTCGCAGGCGGCGATGGAACCATCAACTCTGCGCTCGGTGCGTTGGTGCACGGCGATACTCCACTGGGCATCCTCCCGCTCGGAACGGCAAACAACCTGGCGCGCACATTGGAAATCCCGCTCGACTTGAAGCCGGCATGCGAACTCATTGCCGCCGGCCAGCCCAAAGCAATCGACGTGGGGATGGTCAATGATCGTTATTTCCTAACGACCGCCAGCTTGGGCCTAAGTGTTCGAATCACGCATCAGCTTTCAGGCGAAACCAAGCATCGCTGGGGACGCGTGGCGTATATCGTTGCCGCCGCCAAGGCTCTTCGCGGTTCCCATCCCTTCGCAGCCGAACTTCGCCTGCCCGACAAAACCATCCATACTAATACCGTCCAGATCGTCGTCGGCAACGGGCTCTACTACGGCACCAAGCTCCGCGTAGCCGATGACGCGGAAATCGACGATCACACGCTGGACATACTCAGTGTGGAAACCAGCCGGTGGTGGGAGCTGCTCCGCGTGTTTCCTTCGCTCAAAAAAGGCGACCACGCCAAACGCGAGGACGTCCTATCACTCCGCACGCGCGAACTCCAAATCCTCACCAAGTCACGCCGCAAGATCGACGTGGACGGCGAGCTCGTAACTTCCACCCCGGCCACGTTCCGCGTCCTACCCAACGCTCTCAAAGTCCTGGCCCCTCAGGCAGACCGCTAATGTGCGACGGCCCGGTTCGTGATAGAACATATCGATGCTCGATCTCCCTTCCCCAGCATTAATCGGAGTCATTCACCTCGCACCGCTCCCCGGCAGCGCGAGGCACACATTATCAATGAAGGAGATTATCGACCGCGCATTGACCGACGCGCGATCACTTCGTGAAGCAGGGTTCGACGCGGCCATTGTCGAAAATTATGGCGACGCTCCATTCACCGTTGGGGCGGTCCCGCCAGCCAGCGTTGCAGCCATGGCCATCACCGCTCAAGTCGCCCGCGAGCAAACCGGCCTGAGAATCGGCATCAACGCCTTGCGCAACGATGCCCGGGCCGCACTTGGAATCGCTTGCGCAAGCGGCGCTACATTCATCCGCGTCAACGTCCACACCGGCGTTTACGCCACCGACCAGGGGCTGATCGAAGGGCGCGCTCACGAAACGCTGCAATACCGCAAGCAACTCGGCTCGCGCATCGCCATCTTCGCCGACGTGGCCGTCAAGCACGCACGCCCGCTTAGCGAGCCGGACATCGCCCGCGCCGCACGAGATGCGGCCTATCGCGGCCTGGCCGACGCACTTATCGTCACGGGTCCCGCCACCGGCGAACCCGCCGACCTCGAAGAAATTCGCCGCGTTGCCACCGCCGTTCCCGACCGTCGCGTCTTTGTGGGCAGTGGCGCAACCATCGAATCCGTCGCCCGACTCCTTACCGTTGCCGGCGGCGTCATCGTCGGCACCGGCATCAAAATCGGTTGCATAACCGAAAATCTGATCGACCTCGAACGCGCCCGCGCGTTTGTCCGTGCCGCCGGCCGCTGATCTCGACAATCCGCGATCGGCAATCAACAATCGCGCAATGACTCAACGCATTCACCTCATCGCTCCGGCCGGCGGCCTGCATTCGTTCTACAAACACCTCGGCGTGGAGAACGGCAATGGTATGCTTGCGTTGTTTCAAGAAAATGTCGGCTCGGAATTCCGGCTTACCACAAACTTGGCAATTCTAGACGCCCACGAAGACGAACTGCGCGGCGGAAGGTTCGACGATGAGGCCCGTGCAGATGATATTACTCAGGCTCTCGCCGACGACCACGTCCATGCCCTACTGGCCATTCGCGGCGGCGCCTGGTTCACCCGCATCCTGCCCCGCATCGACTTCTCCGTACTCGACCGTCGAACGTCGCCCGTGACCGTTTTTGGTTTCAGCGAACTGACTCCGCTGATCAACATCGTCGCCCACAACCCTCACGGTCGGGGCTACCACGACATGGGCCCCGCATTCCTCGTCTACGGCCTCAAGCGGCACGCCGAGCAAGTTCTTAAACTTTCCGATGCGAGTGATTCGACGCCACAAAGATGGATGCAGCAAAATCTTCGCGAACAAATCACGGTCTACCTCAACGACATGCTCGGACTCTTGCAAGGCCACCCCGCCCCGCCGATCTCCGCCACCCTCATCCGTGGTCAATTCCAACCCGGCGCGACCGCGGCATTCGTGGGCGGCAATCTCACCGTGCTATCTACCATGATCGGTTCGAAACATGCCGACTCGATCGCCCCGGAAGGCCGCTGGCTCATGCTCGAGGACTTCAACGACAAGCCCGAACGCCTCGACCGATTCCTCGCTCACTTCACCCTGGCGGACTACTGGTCCCGCTGTGAAGGTTTGCTTCTCGGCGACTTCCACCGGGACGACACCGACCTACTCCCCGCCGTCTTGGCCATGGTGGATTACCATCTGCTGCCCGCAGACCTGCCCGTACTTTTTACGCGACAAATCGGTCACATCTGGCCTATAACGCCTCTACCGCTGCACCGACTTGGGAAATGGAAAATCACCGGACAAAACGACTTTGAATGGTGCGCAGAGACGCCGTAGCCTATATCCGGACCACCCACCTTAGATTTAACGGCGCAAGCCTGTAAACTTCCGTCAAAGAAAGACGTACTACCACCAAGGCAGCCCTTTAATGGCAGAATCAGTTACTTACACCCTACCCGAGCACCTCGCCGCTCGCCGCGTCGCACAACGCAGCGAGTGGACCGTTCAGATTATCTGCATGGTGATAGCCGCCCTCTGCCTGGTCGGTGCCGGCCTGCTCACCCGTCCCATCAACGAAATCCGCAAGTCCCACCAACTTGTCATCGACCCCGCAACGCTTTCGACTTTGCCGCCAATCATAGCCCTGGTCGGGAAGCTCGGCACGTTTCGCGCCCTGGTCATTGATTGGGCGGCCTACCGCGCCGACCGCCTCAAATCCGAAGGCAAGCACTACGAAGCCCTTCAACTGCACCAGACTATCTGCGCCCTCGCCCCGCAATTCCCCAAGCTCTGGGCCTATGCCGCCTGGAACATGGCCTACAACATCTCCGTCTCGCAGTACACGCCCGAAGCCCGCTGGCAGTGGGTCCAGAACGGAATCAAAATCCTCCGCGACGAAGGCCTCAAATACAACCCCAAATCGGTCACGCTCTACAAGGAGCTCGTCTGGATCTTCTGGCACAAAATCGGCGACTTCCTCGACGACGAGCACATGAACTACAAGCGTGCCTGGGCCGTCGAAATGGAGCGCGTCCTGGGCGCTCCGCCGGTCGTGCTCTCAGACGACGAATACATCAAGTGGTTTCGCCAGATCGTCGAGGCCCCGCGCGATCTGGACCGCTTCATTCAGGACGATCCTCAAATTGCATCCTTCGTCGCGAAACTTCGCGATCGAAAGCTCGATGCCAACGATTCACTCCTCGATTTCGTCGCCCGCAACATTCGTCCCGAGCTACGCCCCGAACACTTCCAGGCCGAAACCGGCACAGACGAATTACGCTCGCAGCAACTCGAGCTCATCCAAAATCCGGCGAATCAGGAAGTTCTTGGCCAGCTGCTCGCCGCAGTACGCTCCGACGTGCTCCGCAAGCGCTACAAGCTCGATCTCGACTGGATGCTCGACCTCATGGTCAACCAGTACGGCCCCCTCGACTGGCGAAACGCGTTCTCTCACGC